>NZ_JACGBA010000015.1:0-51456 GCF_020137685.1 Campylobacter sp. RM9331 | reverse complement strand
GAATTAGAAATAGCACTTAGCAAAAATCTCACCTGTCTTTACATCGTTTATCAAAACGCTCCTTATATAGGTTTGCTTGGCACGGTAATAGGCATAATGATTACATTTTATGATATGGCAAATGCAGCTACTATGGACGCAAAAAGTATTATGCTAGGGCTTTCACTAGCACTAAAAGCAACAGCACTTGGACTTGTTGTAGCAATCCCAACTCTTATGATATACAACGCATTTATTAGAAAAGTTGATGTTGTATTATCAAGGTTTAAGGAAAATAATGAGAGTAAATAAAGAAGGCTTAAATCTAGTTCCATTTATTGATATTATGCTAGTTTTACTTTGCATTGTTTTAAGTGTTAGCACCTTTATAGCAGAAGAAAAAATCGCTATAAACTTACCAAAATCAGAAAATAGCGTAAGCATTGATGATAAGCAAAAAGTATTTATAAGTATTAATGAAACTGGCGAGATATTTTATAATGAGAGTTTGCTTAGCGTAGATGAATTAAAGGCAAAATTATCAAGTATTAGTAAAGATGAAATTGTAATTTTACGCTCTGATGAGAACGCTAGTTATAAACATTTTGTAAAAATAGTGGATATTTTAAAAGAGTTAAAGCATGAAAATTTTGCTATTGCAACAGAAAAATAAAATCGCATTTTTCATCTCCTTTTTAGTTCATGCGGTTTTGTTGGCGTGTTTTTTTAGAATTGATGTAAAGACAAGTGAGATTAAAAATGACAAAGCTTTAGCAGTGCTTTTTTATGCTCCTAGCATACCTCAAAATGCTGTTAAAGAAGAAATAATTGAAGAAGTAAAAGAAATAAAAGAAGAAATAATCAAAGAAGAGATAAAAGAAGAAAAATTTGCTTTAAAACCTAAAAAAAAGCACCATAAAAAACCAAAACCAAAGCAAGAAGTAAAAGAAATCAAAAAAACTCAAGATGAGCCAATCACACCTAAAAACGAACCTTTAGCAAGCAAGATAAATGAAGCTAAACCAACTACTACAATTAGTAATAATACTCCTGCAGGTGGGAATAATCAAGATGAATTAATCTCTCATATTCAATCAGTTTTAAATAAAACTGCTAAGAGCAATTATCCTATGAGTTCAAGAAAAAGGCGTGAGCAAGGAGTAGTGGTTGTAGGATTTACCTATGATTATGGTAAGGCAAAAAATATAAAAATACTTAAGCCATCAAAATATGAAAATCTAAATAAAGCAGGGATTAAAAGCGTTGAGATAGCGAAATTTAAGCGTTATGAAAGAGTTTTAGATATTAGTGTGCCGCTTAAGTTTAGCTTACATTAAAAATTAGTGCTTAATTGCACTAATTTAAAAATTATAATTTAGATTAAAAGTATATAGCCTTGAATTAGCGTATTTATAACATAATTCGTTATTGCAATTAAATACGCTGATTTTATTTTTGCTATTTAAAATATTTAAGATATTAAAACCTATTTTTAATTTAGTATTTTTAATATTTTTAGTATAACCAAATCCTAAATTCCAATTCAAATATGACTTAAGTTTAGTATCGCTAAATATTTGCATATTTAAATTCTTATCGTATTGTGAGTATAAATCATTTTTCGCTGAATGATAAGTGATTTCATTAATCAAGTTAAAATTATCATAAAATAAATTATGAGTAAAATTAGCTATAAAAGGCTCATAAACAAATGGCAATTCGCTTGATTTTATAGTTTTACCATTATAGATTATGTTTTTACCAGTTGTGCTTAAATAATTAGTCGCACTACCTTTTTTATGTAAATAGCTAAGATTTAAATCAAAATAATTTTTAGTATTAAATATACTAATTTCATTGCTAGATAAATTAAGACTTATAATATCATTAGCTGTTTTTTTGCCATTATAATAAACTTTATAATTATTATCAGTATCTTTTATATTTTCTAAGCCTAATTCTTCTTGATTTGCTGAATAAATTTCATTATAAGTTTTGCGTTTAATGTATTTTAATAGCATTTTAAAATATTTAAATTCTGCGTTGTAATATAGGCTAAACTCATTAGCATAAGGGCTTTTTAATCCCATAAAAACTCTATCTTTTTGCCATTTTGTATCTTGTATCCAAGGGCTATTATAATCAACTCTTGAATACTCTTCATATCCACTAAAATAATCATCATATAAAATATAAGCTAAAAGCCCTTTATCATAATATTTATTAAATCCAAATCCTAAAAATTGATTATCATTTAAATAATACTCAAGTCCTGTTCTAGGGGCTATATTAAATCTTTTGCTAAGGCTATCATAATCATTTCTAAGACCTAATCTAAATCTAAAATTATGATATTTAATATCGCTTTGTATAAATTGAGCGTAGTTATTTATTGATTTTTTAGCTTTTGCAAAATGTGTTTCATAATATGAAAAATATTGATTATTTATGCAACTAATATCATTTTCTTTACAAGCTAGAATATCAATTGGTTTTTCATATCTTGTATAAGGATTAATTCTATTTATTTTGCCTTGATTTTTACTAAGTTCAAAACCAAAATTAAAGCTATATTCTAAATCATTATTTTTAAATTCATTAGTTTTAGCGTCTAATTTATATTGATATGATTTTTCAGTTTGTAAGGTATCTCCTAGCCCACCATAACTTTGCTTTATACCTGAAGGTAAGATGAATTGATACTGAACTTTTTTATCATAAATTCTTGAAGAATTTGATTTTAAAAATGATAAATGCTGATTAAGATTTATATTTTTTAATTCACTTTCAAGATTAAAAGCTAGGCTAAATCCACCATAATTTACTTTCATATTAGAATCAATTACGCCTTCTTGAAATTGATTTATTAAATAAGGATTATAAATAAAAGTTGAGCTAAGAATATGGTTATCATAATCTTTTTGAGTTTTTAGCAAAATTAAGTTATTTGTATCGCTAATTTTATTTATTGTATATATATCTTTTTGCTTTATTTTTGTATTTGAATAATTACTACTTGCAAAAAATAAAATTCCAAAAGTATCATTTAAATATGAGCTAAAATTAGCACTGAAATATCTTTTATAATAATTACTAAAATCTTGATAACCATATCCACTAGAATATTTTTGCCTTATTTTATCATCTATAAAAATATTATCTTGAAAGCTATATCCAAGACTAAATCCACCACTTGGGTTTTTTGATGGGCTTTTGATTTTTGCATCAATTACTCCACCTAAAAATCCACCATAACTAGCACTTACAAAACTATCATAAATGCTTAAATTATCTATAATTTCGCTATCTATATTAAGCGAATATGAACCAAGAGATGGGTTATACCAGACATTTTTATATAGCGTTTTTGACATAGCTGGTTGAATGGTGCTTGTTATGTTTATTCCATCTATAAACATTTGATTTTGATAGGTTTTAGCACCATTGATTGAAAAATCATCTGGCTTTAAAGAATTTGAATTATCGCTATCTTTAGTAGTAATTCTTATATTTGTATGATTTTTAATAAGTTCATCTAAAGTGTGATTTTGTTTTATTTGAGTATTAAGATAGGCTTTATTGTAAATAGTGTTAGAAAATTCTAAATAATCAATATTTTGCACTGCATTAATATTGATTTCATCTAAGGTATTTGCATAAATATATGTAGCTAAAAATATGCTTAGCCTAATTTTATTTTTGCAAAATTGCTTCATAGCCATCTTTTGCTAAACATTTTAAAAGTGATTTTTCATCATAAGTTTTATCACTTATTTTTAGAGTTTTAGAATTTAAATCTACTTTATAATTTTTGCTAACTTTACTAGCACAAAAACTAATAAAATCAACACAAACTTCACAAGCCATATCTTTTATAAAATAAACATTTGCATTAAGATTAAGTGCTAAAAGCATTATAAAAAATGCCTTCATTGTTGCACTGCTTTATAGCCGATTTCGTTGATTTTTTCTACTATTGCTTTAATATCTACATCTTTAGCAAAAGTAATAACTAAATCTTTAGAATTAAAATCAGCCTTGTAATCTTTAACTTCAGCAATACTTTTAGACGCTTCTATTATTTTTTTAGCACAACCATTGCAACCCATATTTTTTACATTTAATAAATAACTTACATCAGCAAAAGCTAAACTTGATAAAATTGACACAAATAATAATTTTTTCATACATTCTCCTTAAAAAATATTAATTATAAAAATCATTTCTTAAGAATAATTGAAAATAATTATAAATATTATATAAAAAATTAAATTAGAATTTAAAATATTATTTTGATATTTTAATATTAGCTAATTTTTAAATATAATTAAAAATTATTTTTATATAAAGGTTTATATTGTTTAAAAAATATTTGTTATTTTTATTTAGTTTAACTTTTTTAAATGCTTTAATTATCAATGAAAATGAAGTGATTTCAAATCAGATAATTACAAATGAAGATATAGATAATGAAGGCGTCATAAATAGTGATAAAAATCAATTTTCTGGTGTTTTTAATAATAATTTTGGTGCTACTTTAAGTGGTAATTTTTCTACTTTTAATGAGGTGTATAATGGTGGATTTTTTGAAGGCTCATTTCATAATATTCAAATGTTTGTTAATAATGGATATTTCTTAAGCACCAATACTACTACAAATCAAGAGTTTTTTAATCTATATGATGGAATGATAGAAGCTAATCATAATAATTTTTTTAATATGCAAAATTATGGCTTAATTTATGGAGATGATAATATTTTTTATGATTTTATTAACTTTCAAGAAGGCTGGATTTTTGGAGATAACAATACTTTTAATGGAGATGTTTTAAATGATACTGATGGGCTTATATCTGGAAATAATTTATCATTTAAATCAATTTTAGAAAATAATTCATATATTTTTATAGATAATAAAGCTAGCTTTAATGAAGTGATTAATAATGCTGTTATGGATGTAAATAATGCAGAATTTATTGGCGAAGTAATCAATAATGATACTATCAATGGGGATTTTTTAGAATTTAAAAATAATCTAAAAAATAATCAAAATAGCACTATTTCTGGAGAGAATTTAACTTTTGCAAATACTTATAATGATGGTATGATTTTAGGTGATATTACTACTTTTAATAAAGAATTAGATAATGATATTAATGGCTGGGTTATAGGAAATGATATTACCTTTAATGATAGGGTTATTAATAATGGCGATTTAGTAGGAAGCAATTTTAAGTTTAAAAATCAATTAGAAAATACTTTAAATGTAGATAGTATTTATTCTAGTTTTGAAAAGATAAATAATAGTGGATTTTTTACAAGTTATAAATCTACTTTTAATAATACCATTACTCAAAGCGATAATGCGTATTTTTATGCTAACGCATCTGCTATTAATGCTGATATTTTAGGTGGGGATATTGAGATTGCTTATAGTAATTTAGCTAATGAAGAATTAAAAGTAAAAAATGCGAAAATCAATAATTCTACAATTAATTCAAAAAATATGATTTTTGATAATTTGATTTTAAATTCTTCATCAATTTATGGTGGTTTTAGAGCTAAAACACTAGAAGCTAATAATAATAATTTTGTTCTTTATTTTAATGATGGTTTTAGTGGGGCTATTGTCGTTGATGAAGAGATAAAAGGCGTAAATAATGATATAAAAATTGTAAATTATCAAAATAATTTAGGATTTTTTCCTTTACTTTTAGCAAGGAGTAGTAAGGATTTAAGTAAAGATTTTGCTGTATATACTATAAAAGGCTTTAGTGTTTTTGGTTTTGATAAAGAAGTAATAGTAAAAAAAGAGCAAAATGGAGCTTTTTTGCTTGGGATAGGGGATTTTAACTCTTTAAATATTAGCGATATTAATGAATTATTTGATGATAAATATAAAAAGAATTTAGAAAATAATGCAATAAATAAAATTACAGCAAAAAATCCCGATATTGCAAAAATTGGTGTGGATAAAAAGCTAATTAATAATATAAAAAATAAATTCTATAAAGAAGACTTATTAAATTATTCTATTTCAAGATTAAATTTTGATAGCAAAAGGTTTGATTATTTAGATTATGAGTATTTAAGTGGGGATATAAATGATATAAATTATTGGCTAAATCTAATAAAAATAAATAAATCTAATGAATATAATTATTTTTATAATAATTTAGGATTGTTTTTATATAGCTTAAATAATGAAAGCAAAAATCATAAAATCTATGGCGGCGGATTTTATGCTAATTTTAATTTTGATAATTTTTATATAAATACTGATTTTAAATACAATGAGCACGAAGTTGCGATAAATCTTGATGATTTAGGGATTATAAATAAAGATTATTTTAGCGTTAATTCAAAAGTAGAATTTGGATTAAGTTATGAAAATTATTTTGTATATAAGCCAAATATTGCTTTTGTTTTTGAATACTTACCAAAGACAAAATATAAAAATGAATATATAAAAGCTTTATTTAAAAGGCAAAATAATTGCTTTTTAAAATTAGGTTTTGCTTTAGAATACCTTAACAATGATTTTGCATTTTCGCTAAATAGTAATTATTTTAAAAGCTTAAGCAAGGATAAATTGCTTATTATAAGTGATGGATATTCTAAAGAAAATCTATATTTTAAAAATCTTAATAGTTTTGAGCTTGGAATACAAACTAAGTATTTATTAAATGATAGTTTAAGTTTGGATATTGATTTAAGTAAGCAGTTTTTTAAAGAATTTAATTCTTATTTTTTTAAGATTGGTTTTGGATATAAGTTTTAGGCAAAATTATATATTTTGCCTTTTTATAAATTAAACATATGATTTAATGGGCCTCTGCCACTTCCTAGATTTGGAGCAAATTCCATTGCATTTTGTGTATATAATTTAGCATCTTTTACAGCTTGTAGTTTAGAAAGTCCATTAGCTAAATTAGCAGCTATAGAAGCACTTAAAGTACATCCTGCGCCGTGATCGTTTGTGGTGTTTAAAGCTTTTCCGTAAAGCTCGTAAAAGTCTTTTCCATCATAAAAATAATCTATCGCTAAATCAAAATATTTTCCACCTTTAGCAATTACGCTTTTAGCACCTAAGTCTATTAATTTTTTAGCAGCATCTTTTAGTTTTTCTTTAGAATTAATCTCAAATCCACATAAAAGTTCAGCTTCTAATTTATTAGGCGTTAAAATATCAGCGAATTTGATAAACTCATTTACATAAAGCTTAAAATCTTCATCTCCTATTAATCTAAAACCACTTTTAGCAAACATAACAGGGTCAATTACTATATTTTTAGGTTGATATTCTTTAAATTTTTCAATAGTTAATCTTATTAAATTAGCATCCCCCATTAATCCTGTTTTTAGTGCTTTTGGTGGAATATCTTTAAATACTGCATCAAATTGAGCCGATACAATATCTTCATTCATAACACAAGCACCATAAACTCCTTGAGTATTTACAGCATATACTCCTAAAACTACTGCCATTCCAAAAGTTTTATGCATAGTAAAGGTTTTTAAATCAGCTTCAAGTCCGCTACCACCACTGCAATCACTTCCTGCAATTGTTAGAACTGGATTTAACATATAAACTCCTTATATTGGTTAAAAGAGAAATAATACTCTAAAAATTTATAATTTTATTATAATATTTGCCTTTTTTATAAATTTATTAGGAACAAAAATGTTTAACCTTGATATAAACTTATTTTCTTACATTAGCGTTAGGGCTTTTTTAGCGTTTTTATTATCGTTTATTATTACATTAATTATTATGCCACTTTTTATTTCTTGGGCAAAGAGTGTAGGGGCTAATCAGCCAATTTTAAGTGATGCACCACTAAATCATCAAAAAAAATCTAATACTCCTACAATGGGTGGGGTTGTTTTTATTTGTGCTGCTTTATTATCTAGTCTTGTTTTTACTACATTTAATGTTTATAGTTTTAGTGCGATTTTGTGTATTGTTTGTTTTGGTGCTATTGGAATAATTGATGATTTAGGCAAGGTATTAAAAAAGGCAAATAAAGCTGGGTTAAAACCACGCTCTAAAATGATTTTAATGTTAATTGCATCTTTAATAACAATATTACCTATTATGATATATGGGAATTTTAGCACAGAACTTTTTGTCCCATTTTATAAATATCCTATAATTGATATGAAGTATTTTGCTTTATTATTTTGGGTATTGGTGTTAATTTCTAGCTCAAATGCTATTAATCTAACTGATGGACTTGATGGGCTTGCTTGTGTGCCTAGTGTGTTTTCACTATTTACATTATCAGTGTTTTTATATCTTAGCTCAAATGCTGTTTATGCTAATTATTTATTGTTACCTAGAGTAAGCGGGAGTGAAGAATGTGTTGTGATTGCACTTGCATTAATTGGTGCTTTACTAGGATTTTTATGGTATAACTGCCATCCAGCACAAGTATTTATGGGAGATAGCGGCTCTCTTACATTAGGAGCTATTGTTGGATATTTAGCGATAATTTCAAAAAATGAGATTTTATTAATTTTAATAGGTTTTGTTTTTGTTCTTGAGACTATTAGCGTTATTTTACAAGTTGGAAGTTTTAAAATATTTCATAAAAGGATTTTCAAAATGGCTCCAATTCATCATCATTTTGAGCAAATTGGTTGGAGTGAAAATAAAATCATAGTTAGGTTTTGGCTAATTGCATTTATTTGCAATGTTTTAGCGTTAATTACTATTAAATTAAGGTGAGTTTTATGTTATCAATGTTTGGATATGGAAATGTTGCTAAGGCGATTACAAGCACTTATAAAAAGGGTGAATGGTATATATATGATGATAAATTTAGCGTTTGTAGTGAAGATGAATTTGGTAATAAGCTTTTACCTACAAGCTATTTTAATCCTGATAAAAGTAGCATAGAAGTAGTTAGTCCTGGAATTGCACCTAATCATATTTTATGTAAAAGTGCTAAGAATTTAACAAGTGAGATTGATTTTTATAACGAAGCTTTAGGGCTTAGTATTTGGGTTAGTGGGACTAATGGTAAGACTACTACAACGGAAATGATTTCTTATTTGCTTAATATTGAAGCAGGAGCAAATATAGGAAAACCAATTGCATTAATGAATCTTAAAGCACCTTTAGTTGTCCTTGAGATGAGCTCTTTTGCCCTTCATTATACTAAGGTTGCAAGACCTGAACTTTATGTATTATTACCTATTTGTGATGATCATATTTCTTGGCATGGAAGCTTTAATAATTATGAAAAAGCAAAACTTGATTTAATTTTTAGAATGAATAAAACAGCAAGTATTATTGTGCCTAAAAAATATGAAGAGTATTTAAAGAGTGCAAATTGTATTAAATATTTTTATGAGAATTCTAGTGATTTAGCTAAGCTTTTTGATATTGATTTAGCTAGATTAAATTACAATGAGCCGTTTTTATTAGATGCGTGTTTAGCGTTGGCTGCTTGTAAGATTATTAGTGGCAAAATTGAATATGAAAAAATATCTAAGTTTAAAATTGGTCGTCATAGGGTTGAGATTTTTAAAGATAGTAAAGATAGAATTTGGATTGATGATAGCAAGGCTACTAATATTTCAGCTGCACTTGCTGCTATTAATAGTTTTAAAGAGCCTTTACATTTAATTGCTGGTGGAGATGCTAAAGGTCAAGATTTAAATGAGTTTTTCTCAAAATTAGACAAAAATACAAAGCTTTATTTAATAGGTAAGAGCGATTTTAGTGATATTGCTAAAAAGCACGGATTAAACCCAATTAGAACCAATCTAAAAGAAGCTGTAAGTATGATTTATAAAGATTTAACAACTAAAGAAATAGCATTATTAAGTCCTGCGTGTGCTAGTTTAGATGAGTTTAGTTCTTATGCTGAGCGTGGGGATTTGTTTATAAAATATATGAAAGATTTAGATGTTTAGCTTTTTAAGACTTGCAAAAAGTGCTTTAATTACAAGTGAGTATAGTGTGAAAAATAATAAATTACTTTATAAAAATAAAGAATTTATAATCCAAGATGAATTAAAAAATTACGAAAATACTTATTTTGTAGTTGCTATTGATAGAGTGATTTTATTTAAAAATCAAAATGAAAATAATTTTGATAAGGCTAAAAAAAGACAAATAAAAGCGATAAGTATTAGTTGTTTAGTAATGATTTTATGTTTAATAATTTTATTTTTTCAAGAATTTGAAATAGGTATTTCATTTTTAAGTATTGCTAGTATTGTAGTTTTTATACTTTCAATACTTAATTATTCGTTTTTAAAACAACAAATTTTCGCATTAGAAAAAATTTAAGCATAATTTAAGAATTATCATATATAATAACGGCTTTTACTTCGGTGGTTGGATAGCTCAGTCGGTAGAGCAGCAGACTGAAAATCTGCGTGTCGGCAGTTCGATTCTGCCTCTAACCACCATTTTAAATTTCCCACTTTTTATTATTTTTTGTTTGAGAATTTGAAATAGGAATTTAAGAATAATTTTTCTATACATTAAATATTTTTTCATATACTCCCCAAATGATTAAGGCAAAAAAGAAATTCGGACAAAATTTTTTAAAAGATGAGTTAGTAAAACAGCAGATCATCCAAGCGATACCCAAAGATTTAAAAGCAAAATTAATTGAAATTGGGCCTGGCTTAGGTGATTTAACTGCTCCAATACTTAAAAGCGGTTTTAAATTAACAAGTTTTGAAATAGATGATAGTTTAATTCCTATTTTAAACGAGCGTTTTAATAAAGAGATTTTAAGTGGAGATTTTACGCTAATAAATGCTGATGTTATGAATGTAAAAATTAGCGATGAGCCTTATTTTATATGTGCTAATTTGCCGTATTATATTAGTTCGCAAATTATTATAAATGCTTTATTTGATGATAACTGCATAGGTATGCTTGTGATGATTCAAAAAGAATTAGCAGATAGATTTTTTGGGATTGATTATTGTGCTTTAAGTGTTATTACGGATTTACTTTGTGATAAAGTTAATGTTTGTGAAGTGCCACCTAGTGCATTCACTCCTATGCCAAAAGTAAATTCTAGTGTAATTAAGCTTATTAAAAAGCCTAGTTTGTTGGATAAAAAAGATTTAAAAGCTTTTAATTCTTTTATCAAGATAGCCTTTAATCAACCAAGAAAAAAAATGCTTAGTTCATTTTCAAATAAAACAAAGGTAAAACAAGCATTAGATAAGCTAGAAATTGATGAAAACAAAAGAGCTCATGAAATATCTGTTAAATCATTCTTAGAACTTTTTAAATTACTAAAGGATGAAAATGAATATTGAAGATTTAGAAAAAACAAAAGTAGCAAGAAGTTATGAAAACGCTGAAAACGAAGATGAACTTTTAGAAGAATTAGAAGAAGAAATTGACGATAAAAAAGCTAAAAAGAAAAAAAAGCGTAAGAAAAAAATCTTACCAGCTTCTTTAAAAGGTGATTTAGATTGGCAAAAAGCCTTAGCTGAATCAATGAAAGAAAACGAAAAAGCTCAAGAAAAAAGGCTATATCCTTGGATAAATTACAAAGGTAATGCAAGTGTTAAATTTACTCCATTAGGCGGACTTGGTGCTATTGGTGGAAATATGAGCGTAATTGAGTATGAAGATGAAGCTATTATCATTGATGTTGGAATGAGCTTTCCTGATGCTGATACTTTAGGTGTTGATATTGTAGTTCCTGATTTTTCTTATGTTAGAAAGATAAAAGATAAAGTAAAAGCTGTTCTTATCACTCACGCTCACGAAGATCATATTGGTGCAATGCCTTATTTTTATAAAGAATTTGATTTTCCGATTTATGCTACGCCGCTTCCACTTGGAATGATTTCAAATAAATTTAGCGAACACGGGCTTAAAGATAAATGCAAATTATTTAGACCAATTACAAAAAGACAAATTTATGAAATTGGCTCTTTTAAAGTTGAGTTTATGCATATAACTCATAGTATTATAGATAGCTGTGCATTAGCTATAAATACTCCTGCTGGAACTATTATTCATACGGGAGATTTTAAGATTGACCATACTCCAATAGATGGTTATGCTAGTGATTTACATCGTTTAGCTTATTATGGCGAAAAAGGTGTTTTATGTTTATTTAGCGATAGTACTAATAGTTACCGCGAAGGTGTAACTAAGAGCGAAAGCACCGTTGGTGGGACTTTTGATTTGATTTATTCAAGATGCAAAGGTCGTGTGATTATGAGTACATTTAGCTCAAACATTCACAGAATCCATCAAGCAATCACACACGCACTTGTATATAATAGAAAAGTTTGTATTATAGGTCGTTCTATGGAAAGAAACTTATTTACAGCAATTGAACTTGGATATTTAAAATTTGATAAAAAGATTTTTATAAGTGCTGATGAGCTTGATAAATATCCTGATGAAGAGATATTAATAGTAACTACAGGCTCACAAGGTGAGAGTATGAGTGCATTATATAGAATGGCTACAAGCGAACACAAACATGTAAAAATTAAGCCTAATGATCAAGTAATTATAAGTGCTAAAGCAATTCCTGGTAATGAAGCAAGTGTATCAGGTGTAATTGATTTATTAATGCGTCATGGAGCAAGTGTTGCTTATCAAGAATTTAGTGAAATTCATGTAAGCGGTCATGCAGCAAGTGAAGAGCAAAAGCTAATCTTAAGACTTGTAAAACCTAAATATTTCTTGCCTGTGCATGGAGAGTATTCTCATATTAGTAAGCACAAAGCTAGTGCAATTGCTTGTGGTGTGAATGAAAAAAATATATATTTATTAAATAACGGCGATCAAATGGAGATTAGCTGGAATAAATTAAGAAGATTAAAAACCGTTAAAACAGGTAAAACTTATATAGATAATCAAGTAGATAGAGAAGTGCATGATGATTTATTAAATACTAGAAAAAATCTTGCAGAGCATGGAATAGTGCAGCTTAATCTTCATATTAATATGGGTGCAAGGACGCTAAATCACGCACATATAATCAATTTTGGTTTAGTATCAAATAAACTAGCTCAAGATTTTGCAACTGATGTTAGCAATTATATTAAATTATTTATAGCTGATGCAAAAGATACTTTATTAAAGGATAAAAAGGCATTTGAACCTGCACTAAGAAATGCACTTAAGAAGTATTTTTTCAAAAAATATAAAAAATATCCGTATTTATTATTAAATATTCATTAAGGATAAAATATGCTAGAAATTGCAAAAAACATTCTAAAGCGAGAAGCCTTCGCTTTAGAAGAAGCGTCAAATTCTTTAGATGAGAGTTTTTGTGAAGTTGCTAAGATAATTAGCGAATGCAAAGGGAATTTAATCATTGTTGGAGTTGGTAAAAGTGGTATTGTTGGACGCAAAATTGCAGCTTCGTTTGCTAGTTGTGGGGTAAGGTCATTTTTTATTCATGCTAGTGAGTTAATGCACGGAGATTTAGGAAATATTTGTAAAGATGATGTGGTGATTTTAATTTCTTTTAGTGGTAAAAGCGAAGAAGTGTTAAAAATATTACCATTTTTAAATGATAGAAACGCTACTTTAATTAGCATTTCTCAAAGCAATTCTCCATTAGCGAATGCTTGTAGTTTCAATATTGCTACAAATTGTAATGAAGCAATCACAAATCTACCAGCACCTACTAGCTCAACTACTCTAACTCTAGCTTTAGCTGATGCGCTTTTAGCTTGTGTTATTAATTTAAAAGATTTTAGCGTTAGTGATTTTGGTATAAATCATCCAGGTGGAGCATTAGGTAAAAAGTATTATGTAAAAGTTAGTGATTTAATGCATAAAAACAATCTACCGATAATAAGCAAAAATGCTAGTTTAAAAGACGCTATTATTTGTATGAGTAAGGCAAGTTTTGGTTGTGCTTTATTAGTTGATAATGAAAAATTAGTTGGTTTTTTAAGTGATGGGGATTTAAGAAGAGCTATGGCTAAGGATGATTTTTCTTTAGAGCAATTAGCCTTAGAATATGCTAGTAAAAATCCTAAAACCATAGAAAAATCAGTTTTAGCACATAAGGCGTTTTCTTATATGAAAGAAAACAAAATATCAATTTTAGTAGTTCTTGAGAATGAAAAAATAATAGGATTATTACAATTATTGGATGAGTGATGAGACTTAATAAATTTATAGCACACAATAGCAAGTATTCAAGAAAAGAAGCTGATAAATTAATAAAAGAAGGCTTAGTAAAGATTAATAACAAAGTTTGCTTAGAAGACTGGAGTGAAGTTGAAGCTAGTGATAAAGTTTTTGTAAAAGGTAAAAGAATTTATAAAAAAAGTGAATTTAGCGTCATCGTATATCATAAAGATAAAGGCGAATTAGTAAGCCATAAAGATGAGCGTGGAAGAGCCTTGATATATGATAATTTGCCAAGAGATTTTAGACATTTTAATCCTGTTGGAAGATTAGATTTTTCATCAACGGGCATACTTTTATTAGTAGATAGTCCTGTAATAGCTGATTTTTTAATGCAAAGTAACTTAGAGCGTGAATATTACTTAAAAATTAAAGGAACTATCACAAAAGAAGTAATCAATGCTATGGAAAATGGACTTGAGATTGTAAATAGCTTAAAAGGAGCACACCCAAAAAGCAAAATCACAAATCTTAGTCTAAAGCCTTTTTTAGAATATGAGATTTTTGGAAGTAGTGGTGGATATACAAAACTAAGAGTTATTATTGATGAAGGTAAAAATAGAGAATTAAGACGCTTTTTTGCTGAATTTGATTTAGAAGTAGTGGAGCTTAAAAGGGTTGCTTTTGGTAGGGTTGATTTGGGTGTATTAAAGCCTAAAAAATATAGATTTTTAACCAATAGCGAATACGAAGATTTAAGAAGCTTTTTAAAAGAAAACAAGGTGTATTATTAATGAAAGAATTAAATAATTTACATAAAGAATTTATAGAGTTAAGACATAGCATACACGCAAATCCAGAGCTAGGATTTAATGAGTTTGATACCGCAAAATTAGTTGCAAATAAACTAAAAGAATTTGGTTATGAAGTTTATGAAGGCATAGGAAAAACAGGTGTTGTAGGAGTATTAAAGAAAGGAAATTCTACTAAAAGCATAGGTCTTAGAGCTGATATGGATGCACTTAGTATAGAAGAATGCACAGGACTTGATTATGCTAGTAAGAATGGCTGTATGCACGCTTGCGGACACGATGGGCATACGGCAGGATTATTAATGGCTGCTAAGTATTTAGCAAGTGCTAATTTTAATGGAACTCTTAATTTATTTTTTCAACCTGCTGAAGAATGTTGTGATAATGAAATGTTAAGCGGTGCTATGAGAATGATAAAAGATGGAGTTTTAGAACGCTTTAAGGTTGATTATATTTATGGAATTCATAATATGCCAATTTCACAGATGAAAGGCTATGAAAATAAGAAATTCTTTATGAAAAAAGGCGTAATGATGGCAGGTGTAAGTGCTTATAAAGTAGATTTTATAGGCTTAGGCGGACACGCATCGGCTCCACACTTATGCAAAGACCCAATAAGCGTTGCAAATAATTTTGTAAATGCTTTATATACTTTTAAATCTTTAGAATTAAAAGATAGTGTTGTAAATGTTACAGGCTTTCTAGCAGGGACTACAAAAGCATTTAATATAATCCCAAATGAAGCTAGTGTTATGATAAATGTAAGAGGTCTTAGCAATCAAGAGCTTGAATTTATTGATACAAGAATTAAAGAATTAGCAACAAACTTAGCAAATGCTTTTAATATAAAAGCCATAGTAAAAAGAGCTGAAAATATAAAAGCTACTATCAATAACGATGAAGCACACGAGTTAGCAAGACTTGCTGCTATTGAGAGTTTTGGTGAAGATGAATGTGAGTTTGAACACCCGCATTTAATGGGTAGCGAAGACTTTTCTGCATTTTTAGATGAGGTTAAAGGAACATATGCTTTTATAAATAATGGAGATAGTGCAAATCTTCATCATCCAGAATATAATTTCAACGATGAAGTATTGCTACTAGCTAGTAAGTATTTTGCAAATTTAGTATTAAATTATTTAAAATAAATTTATTTTTATTAAAAAATTAAATAAATTTATTATTTAGCCGATATAAAAAAGACTATATTTAAAAGGAGAAGATTATGAATGTAGGTTCTGTTAGTAATTCAGGTTTTACGAGTGGCTTACCAAAAAGCGTAAAAACTCAAGATGATGCAAGAAATGCTATAAAAGATAATTTAAAAAATATAGGCATTGACTTAGGAGATAGGGATTTAAGCAGTATTAGTGGTAAGGATATTACAAATGCTTATATAGCACAAAGTATGCAAATTAGCTTTTCTCAATTTAATACTCAAGGAAGCATATTTAGTTTTTCAAAAAATGAAATGCAACTTAATACTTTTCTTGGAACTTTAGGTAAATTAGGTGATGGTTTTGAGAATTTACAAAACTTAACTCCTGCAAAAGCTAAAGAATTAATTAGTGAAGATGGCTATTGGGGTAGTAAGCAAACTGGCGATAGAATAGCTGGTTTTGTTCTAGCTGGTGCTGGAGATGATATTGAAAAGCTAAAAGCAGGTCGTGAAGGAATTATGCGTGGTTTTAAAGACGCCGATAAGACTTTAGGTGGTTTTAGCAAAGGATATGCTGATATTGCAAATGCTACAATTGAACGCGCCGTAAAAGCTATAGATGATAAAATAGCTGAATTAGGCGGCAATGTAGTAGATATAAAAGCTTAATTAAATGCCTATTTTTAGGCATTTAATACTTATAAATATAATTAATTTTAAAATCTTAAAAACAAATATTCTTATATTAAAACAATTTAAAATAAAATTTTCATACTAATTAGATAATTTAATCAATTAATTTTAGCTTTTATAATAAAGTAAAATCATTATATTTTGCACTTATAATTTATACATCATAAAACATTAATTACAAAGTAAAATAATTAAAATATATATTATGAAAATAATTTATTTTTATAAGATTTTGCTATGTATTGATTAAACATTTTATAATTTTTCTCTCTTAAGTAATTCTTTAATACTAGGCTTTATGCTATTAAATCCATTGATATAATTTTTATAAATAAATTCCATAATCTTTAAAATTTTGGTTATTCATAATATATAATAAACTTTTCTTTAAACCATCAATGTATTACATAAAACTCTTTGTATCCAACAATAATATGTAATATAGTAGATAAAAAATGTTTTACTCTATTACATAAAGCTCTTTGTATCCAACAATAATATGTAATATAGTAGATAAAAAATGTTCTACTCTATTACATAAAAAATAAAAAATGTTCTACTCTATTACATATTTTTATGTTATCAATACTTGCATATTATAAAAATATTATTGTGTTAAAAACTATAGCTATGCTTTCAGGTTTATCGCTATATATTCATTAATATCGTAAAAATAAAAATTATTCTTTATATAGCTCAATAATTAATATTATTTTAAAATAAATTGAAATAAAATCTCTAAAAATTTTTTAAAAGGATTAAAGATGATTTCTTTTTTAAGACCTGTCAAAAAGGATAGGGTGATTAAAGATGATGAGTTGCTAAGCACTTATTATAAGTATAGAAAACTTTCATTAAGTGGCGTGTTTGTTGGTTATATGGGATATTATTTAGTAAGAAATAATATTACCCTATCTACTCCATTAATTAAGACTGATTTAGCAGTAAATAATTCTGATATAGGTTTAATTACTGGTTCTATGCTAATTGCTTATGGTATTAGTAAAGGCGTTATGAGTGCTTTAAGTGATAAGGCTGACCCAAAAAGATATATGGCTTTAGGTCTTATTTTATGTGCGTTAATTAATGTATTATTAGGCTTTTGTAATGCCTTATATGCTTATGTAGGTGCTGTTATTGCACTTGGAGTTTTTCAAGGAATGGGCGTTGGACCTAGTTTTATTACTCTAGCTAATTGGTATCCTAAAAAGGAAAGAGGAATTTATACTGCTATTTGGAATATAAGCCATAATATTGGAGGGGGTTTGGTAGCTCCAATTATTTCTAAATCTGTTTTAATATTATCTCCTGTATTAGGGATTGCTGCGGCTGATTTTAATGCTACTTATTGGAAAGTAAATCACTTTTATGTCCCAGCAATTTTAGCCTTGTTAATTAGTGTTTATGTTTTATACGCTGTTAAGGGTAATCCTAAAAATGAAGGGTTAAAAGAATTAAACGAGATTAATAAATTAAGAGGTTATGAAGAAGATATTAAAAACTCAGCTTCAACTACTGATTTAAGTAGTAAAGAAATATTTGTTAAATATGTTCTAAAAAATCCTAATGCTTGGTATGTTGCTTGGATGGATACTTTTGTTTATATGATTAGATTTGGGTTGATAAATTGGCTTCCTATTTATCTTTTATCTGTAAAAGGCTTTAGTAAAGAGCAAATGCATACAGCGTTTTTATTCTTTGAATGGGCTGCAATTCCATCAACAATGTTAGCAGGAATTATATCTGATAGATTATTTAAAGGATATAGAATGCCACCTGCAATTCTTGCTGTTTGTATAATATTTTTTATGATTATTGGATATTTTACGAGCGATAATATTTACTACACTATATTTTTTGCAGCAGCAGCTGGGTGTTTAGTATATGTGCCACAATTTTTAGCAAGTGTTCAAACTATGGAAGTTGTTCCTGCTTTTGCTGTAGGTTCTTGCGTTGGTCTTCGTGGGTTTATGAGCTATGTCGTAGGAGCTTCTTTAGGAACTATGCTTTTAGGTGCTATGGTTGATGCTTTTGGTTGGAATGCAGGTTTATATATGCTTTTATTTGCTTGTATTATGTGTATTGTGTTTTCTTTACTTTGCCACTTTGGTGCTAAGAATAAGAAATTTTAATTTATGAGATTATATTTTTTATTATAACGAAGTTCTAAATTCTTAGAACCAATTAATCCGCCTTGATGAATATATAAGATATTTTCTTTTAGTTCATCAAGGTTTTCATAAATTGCTTTTAGACAAACGCTATCATAAAGCAAATCAAACTCAATATTGCTAATATTTTTTGTTAATATAAATAGCTCTTCATAAAGATTTGCAAAATGATATTTTCTAGCAGTTTTTAATAATTTTAGCTTGGAATTTGGATTAAGTTTGTTTATTTGTTTTACAAAATATTCATTAGCATTTACGCAAGATGCTGTAAAAACTCTAGCATTTGAGAGTGTGCTTAGATATTTTTCAAGATAAATCGCACTTGTATAAGTCCCACTTGCTAATACTACATCACAATCTAATTCATTTACAATTTTTGCTATTTCTTTTGCCATTTTATAAAAGCCAAATCTAGCATAATCTTCACAAACACCTTCGCTAATTAAAAAGCTATTATTATCATTTTTATGCAAAGTTTTTGCAAATTCTTTAGGATTATTCGCATAATAAATCACAGCGTTATTTTCTAATGCACTTTTTAAATTCCCACTAATTTCGCATCTTCTAGCACATACAAAAGAAAAATTATAATTATTATTTTTAGTCCAGAGTGCTAGTGCTTGCATAGCATTTGATTGACTTGAGCCATAGCAGATTATGTGTTTATAAGGGAGTTTTAAGTCTTTAAATATATCTAATTTTCTTGCTTTATTGCCGTTAATTTCGCCTAATAAATCATCTCTTAAAATAATCATATTTTTATTAAAAATCTTAAGAGTTGAAAACATTTAATACCTTGATAAAATCTTTTTCCTAAAGCAAATCTTAGAAATTATTAGCGAAGTGAAAAATACAAAAGTAATAGTATAAAAATGATAATTTAAAAACAACATCATAGGAACTAGATAAATTATCAAAAACACAAGCATAGCTAAATACTCGTGGCTTTTTTCATACCTTGAGCTAATAATACTAAATGCTAGTGCGTAATGAACACTTGCAATAGGAAGTAGGCTAAGTAGGACATAGATTACTAATTCTTTTGATTTTGAAGGGGTTTTATAATCTTTCCAATAGTCTTTAAATGATTGAATATTGGTAATTTTTGAATTAATTAAGGTGCTAAAGCTAAGGTTTTTAATCTTTGCAATTTCTGTATTTTGCTTGAAATTATATAGCATTACATTGTCTAAATTAAATGTGATTTTATTATCTTCGTTTAGGATTGTTCCTTGATTGGCTAATAATATTTGTTCGTTTTTAGAATTTGTTTTTGGCAAATATAAAACAATATTTTTATAAATTCCATTCTCTAATTCATCTGCAAAATATATATAATCTCCTAATTTTTGACCAAAATTAGCATTTTTAAGATTAATTTTAGAAAAGGCTTTTTTATAATCAATAAAATTATCATATAAAGAAAAGCTAAGTGGCATTAAAACTATGCTAATTACTAATAAAACCAAACTTACTATAAAGGCTAAAAAGCTAATAAAATTAGCTATTTTTCTAGGGTTTAATCCTAGAGAAAAAAGCATAATTATTTCGTTTTCTTTAGATAATCTTAGAATACACATAAAACAGGTAATAAAAAAGCTAATAGGAGTAGTAAAAATGATGAGTTTTACACTCATAAGAGAATATAATTTAAATAATTCATATAAGCTTAATTCTATATAAGAAGTAATTTTTGCTATTTGAAATAAGACAATGATAGAGCTTACTAAAAATAGCGTTAAAAATATTGATAAAAAAGAGCCTATGAATTGTCTAAATAAATATTTTTTAATCATTGCACATAATCTAAACAAAATTGCCCAACGCTAGGGAAAAACCATACTAAAGCAAGTCCTATGCTTAAAAATGGTATAAAAGGAACTTGTATGTTTTCCTTGCCTTTTATTCTTAGATACATAAAAACAGGTAAACTCACAACAGCTCCTAAAAATATAGCCACAAAACCAAGTTTAATTCCTAATAATGCTCCAATTAATGCCATTATTTCAATATCAGCTTCGCCCATTACTTGAATACATTCATCATCGCTTTTTGCTTTTGCATTCATTATGCTCTCTATTAAAGATTTTAGCAAATACGCACCACCTGCAAAGATTAAAGCATCTTTAAAACTACTTATTGAATGAGTATAAATTAGAGCAAAAATCAAAGTTAGCATTAAAGTAAAGCTAGGCACAGCAAGGTAGCGAACATCAATAATGCAAAGTGCAAATAATAAGCTAAATGATAATGCTAAGCAAATAGAATAAGCAAGATTTTCTAAACTACTAATATCTATGCAATATAAAAATATAAAGCCAACAATTAGCTCAATTAATGGATACTGAATGCTTATTTTACTTTTACAAAACCCACATTTACCACCTAAAACTAGCCAAGAAATAATAGGGATATTGTGATAGAATTTCAATTTGTTATTACAGCTTCCACAAGAACTTGGCGGATAAAAAACACTTTTTCTCTCAGGTAGTCTTAAAATCAATACATTTAAAAACGAGCCAAAAACAAGCCCAAATATAAAAACTAAAATACTAAACTCCACCGAAATTCCTTTTACAAATTCTATAATTTTTAATAATTTCTTTTAATTCATCTTCTTTAAAATCAGGAAACAAAGTAGGGGTAAAAACAAACTCTGCATAAGCACATTGCCAAAGTAAGAAATTTGAAATCCTAAAATGTCCGCCAGTTCTAATCAATAAATCAACATTGTTTTTAATATCTAAATATTTATTAAAATTATTTTCATCTATTTCTTCATCACTTGCTTTTAATTTTTTAAAAGCTCTTAAAATCTCATCTTTTCCGCCGTAATTTATGCCTAGATTAAAAATAATTCTTGAGTAATTTTTAGTTTTTTCTTCAAACTCATTAATTAAATTCTTAGTATCCAAATCAAGAACACTAATATCTCCAAAGCTTTTAAATCTAATTTCGTTTTTTATAAAATTGTTTAATTCACTAGATAAGTATTCTTTAAGTAGTTTGAAAATAAACTCAATTTCTTCTTTAGGTCTTTTCCAATTTTCGGTAGAAAATGCAAACAAACTAAGCTCTAAAACGCCTTCTTCAATACAAGCTTTTACCAATCTTTCAATAGTTTTTGCACCTGCTTTATGCCCGAAACTTCTTAATAAACCTTGATTTTTAGCCCATCTACCATTACCATCCATAATGATTGCTAAATGATTTAACTCGTTCATAAATTTCCTTTATAACTAAGGCTAAAAAAATCATCTTTATAAGTAGTTAATTCTACATTTTGCGAATATTCAAAGCAGATTTTTTGAACCTTAGAAAAGCTAGTTAATATTTTATTATCATTTAAAAAAAGGCTTAATTTAGCAAAAACATCATAATAAATTGCTAATTCATTTTTTTTCTTTCTATATTCAATTAATATAGGTTTTCCTTCAAGCAAACAAGGTAAATATAAAATATCTTCATTCAAAGCAAAAAGCATTGTTTTATAGCATTCATAATCTGATTTTTGATTTGTTTGGATTAATGAATTAATTAGCGTGTATTTAAAATCATCTCTAAAAGCGATTTTTAATAACTCAAAACAATCATAATCAATATAGGCAAAAACCTTATCAGCTTGAAGATTTTTAAAGACTAAACTATCATAAATTTCAGCTAAATAATAAGTGTTTGGCTCTAAATTAATGTTTGATTTTGTGGTTAATTCTTTTTTACCAATTAATAATTTGTAGCGATTAAACATTAATTTATCAATTACTTTAAACTTAATTGGCAAAACATCATTAAACATCAGCTTTTACTCTATCAAAAATAATTTTTGCTAAGTTTTCTTTAGTATCAAAATACCCTTCACTAATGCCTGAATAATCACAGAAAAATATCTCGTTTTTACTTGAGCCAAATTGAGTATGTTCTCCTAAAATATTAAGACATAATAAGCTTAAACCTTTATTTACTAAAGCTTTTTTTGCATTATCATAGGCAGTCTTTTCATCACACTCTAGCTTAAAGCCGATTTTTTTACCCGAAAAATTAAAAGTAGCTAATAAATCATCATTAGGTCTTATTTTGATATTAAATTCTTCATCGAATTCATCTCTTTTTATTTTTCTTTCTTGTTTGATAGGGATAAAATCACTAACTGCAGCACACATAAATAAATAATCAAATTCTTTATAATCTTGCATTAAGGTTTTTAATTCAGCACTTGTATCGTAGCTTAATTGTGTGAAATTTTCATTTTTAATCTCATCACATCTAGCCTTTAAATACACCACATTTGCACCCCTTAAATAAGCTTGTTTAGCTAGTGCATCTGACATAGTTCCACTTGAATAATTTCCTATATTTCTTACTAAATCAATGCTCTCACGAGTGCCGCCGCCTGTTATTAAAATATTTTTTCCCATATAGAATTTATCTTTATAAATTTCTCTTAAAGTTGCTAGAAAAATATCTTTTGTATTAGCTAAAGCTCCTATGCCAAATTCTTTACAAGCTAAGGTTTTGCTAATTGGCTTTACTATTTTTACACCTAAACTCTTTAAATATTCTAAGCTTTTTTGAGTTTGACTTGCTAAATACATATTAGTATTTGCTGCAGGTGCTATTATTAGTGGTTTGTTTGAAGCAATTAAGGTGCTTAAAAATACATTATCACAAACTCCATTAGCTAGTTTATTTATTGAATTAACACTAGCAGGAGCAAATACAACAGCATCACAATCTTTTGAAAACATTATGTGATTTTTATCATTTTCCCAGCTTTCATTCTCACTTGTTAAAACGCTTTCACATAATGCTTCATAAGCTAATTTATTTACGAATTTCAAAGCCCCATCACTTAATAAAGCTTTTACTTTAATTCCTTCTTCTTTAAACATAGAAATTAATTCAAAGCTTTTATAAAAGCTAATACTTCCACTAACACATAATAATACTTTCATTAAAAATCCTTAAAATTATTAAAAATCACGCCTTTATTACGCTCTATAAATAAATCTTTTGCTTTTAATTTAGCAGCGTCTTTATTGCTAATCGTGCTACCTGCTGCAATTAAAGTATCGCTAGGTATTGTAATTGGTGCTATTAGGTTTGAGTTTGAGCCTATGAAGACATTTTTACCGATTTTGCTTAGGTGTTTGTTTTTGCCATCGTAATTGCAAATTATCACACCACAGCCAATATTTACACCGCTACTAATCTCACAATCTCCTAAATAAGCTAAATGCCCAGCTTTTACATCTTCTAATTTTGCATTTTTGCATTCTACGAAATTACCGATTTTACTATCTTTAATAACGCATTTTGGACGAATTCTAGCCATTGGTCCTATGCTTGAATTAATTATCTCACTATTTTCTATAACGCTATTTGCTAAGATTTTTGAGCTTTTTATAATAGAATTTGCCTTAATCACAACTCCGCTTTCAATCTCACAATCATTGCTAATTTGTGTATCAAGCTCTATGAAAATACTATCTTTATTATGCATAATAACGCCATTTATAAGCAATTCATCTTTTATTCTTTTTTGCATAATTTGCTCGGCTTGTTCTAAATCTAATTTATTATTAATGCCTAAAAACTCAATCTCATCAAAGGTGCATTCGCTAACGCTTATTTTATCATCTATAGCCATTTTGATAATATCAGTTAGATAATATTCTTTTTGAGCGTTGTTGTTGTTTAGCTTAGGAATGTAAGTTTTTAATATATCTTTACTGATTTTATAAATTCCAGCATTACACAAAGTGCATTTTAATTCTTCATTGTTTGCATCTTTTGTTTCTACAATTTTACTTATTTTATCGTTTTCTTTAATCACTCTTCCGTAAGAATTAGCACTATATTTATTAAAAGTGCTTAAAACTATTTTAGAATTTGTATTAGCTATAATTTTTAGACTATTTTGTGTGATTAAAGGCATATCAGCATTTAAAATCAACGCTTCTTCGTATTTTGGCTCATAATTTATTAAAGCCCCGCCTGTGCCTTTATGATTTTGCATATCTTGATATATATATTTTAAATTAGAATAATCTTTTAAATGCTCTTTTATAGCGTCTGCTTGATGGTGTAAAATCAAAGTTATATCATCACTAAGTTGCAAAGCATTTTCAATAATAATTTTAATTAAAGATTTCCCACAAATTGTATGCAAAGGTTTTGCTAAATTACTATTCATTCTAGTGCCAAAACCAGCTGCTAGTATTACTATGCTTAATTTCATATTTTTCCTTTAGATTTTAAGAAAATGTTAGCAAGTTTTGGATAACATTTTTAAAAACTATTTAAGGAAATTAGTGAAAAAACTATTGCTTTTATTATTGTTTTCAGTGTTTATTTATGCTGATACTCCACTTAGCGTTCCTACATTAAATCTAAATCTAAGCGCACCAGAAACGCCTAGCCAATTAGTAACTACTTTAAATGTAGTCATAGTTTTAACTATATTAGCTTTAGCTCCTAGTATTATATTTGTATGCACTTCGTTTTTAAGATTAGTTATAGTGTTTTCGTTTATGAGACAAGCTATGGGAACACAAGCAATGCCGCCTAATACAATTTTAATATCTTTAGCACTTGTGATAACTTTTTTTATAATGCAACCAGCTGCTAATAAATCTTATGAAACAGGAATTAAGCCTTATTTGGAAGAAAAAATAGGCTATGAAGAAGCATTTGCATTAAGTGTTAAGCCGTTTAAAGAATTTATGCTTAAAAATACTAGAGAAAAGGATTTAGCACTATTTTATCGCTTAAGAAATATTGATAATCCTAAGAGTATTGATGATGTAGATTTAGTAACTTTAGTTCCTGCTTTTATGATTAGTGAATTAAAAACTGCATTTGAGATAGGATTTTTGCTATACTTACCTTTTTTAGTAATTGATATGGTTGTATCATCGGTATTAATGGCTATGGGTATGATGATGTTGCCGCCGGTTATGATATCTTTACCATTTAAAATTCTAATTTTTGTCTTAGTTGATGGTTGGAATTTATTAATTGGTAATTTGGTTAAAAGTTTTACATAGGAAAAAATATGAAAAAATTATCTTTAATTTTATTAAGTCTTAGTTTGCTGAATGCAACTAGCTTAAAAACTATGCTAGAAAGTATTGAGAATAATGAGCAATTAAAAGCTAAAAATTATGAAACTTTAAGCAAAGAAGAAAGTGCAAAAAGCGTAAAATACAAATACTATCCTAGTGCTACTTTACAAGTTGGATTTGTTAGTTTTGATTATGATAGATATATAATAAATCCAAATAATTTAACAAATGTGAGTTTAGCAATAGATGCTTTAATTTATGATGGTAAAAGAAATTCTAATATAAATCTTGCGAAAAAAAATCACGAATTAAGTCAAATTGAATTAGAAAAGGCTAAAAATGAATTGGAATTTAATTTAGTAAGTTTATATTATTCTTATTTAGCTTTAATGGAGAATATTGAATATAAAGAGCAGAATTTAAAATATTTAAATGCAAGTTTAGATAGACTAAAAAGTCTTAATAAAGTAGGTTTAAGACCTAATGATGAATTAGAAATCTTTAATGCAAAAGTTGAATTAAATAAAAGTGAATTAAGTTCTTTATATTATCAAAAAGATGAGATATTAAGTAATATTTATTTGATAACTAATAATAATTTTATTCCTACAAAAGGCAGTGCTATTATTTATGAAGATAGTGCTAATAAATCTTATGATATTAAAATAAATTCTTTAAAAGAAGAGATGAGCGAGCTTAATAAGGATTTATCATTAGCACCATTTAAACCTACTATTTTTGTAAAAAATATTGTGGGATTTTCAAAAAATAATTTCAATTATTCTTTATATGCTCCGTTTGATATGATAGTAAAAGAAAGAGTAAAAGAAAAAATGTTTTCAAATATATTTATGCTAGGTTTATCTTGGAATGTTTTTTCTTTTGGAGCTGATAAAAAAGCTTATGAGAGTGCAAAACTTAGTAATTTAGCTGCTAAAGAAATGAATATATATAGCAAAAAATCAGTTAGTGAAAAGGCAAAGCTATTAATTCAAAAAATTGCATTTATACAAGAAGAAATAAATGCTAATGAAAAGCTTTTAAATGCTAGCAAAATTGCTTATGAGAGTATTGCTAAAAAATATGAAGCTGGACTTGTTGGATATGTTGAATATTTAAATTCTTTAGAAACTATGCAAGGAGCTTTGGCGAAGCTTAGCTTAAGTAAAGCTAAATTTGAAATATCTAAGGCAGAATTATTACTTGCTAAAGGTATCATTATTAAAGATTTTGTAATTGATTTATAGGAGAAATATTGAAAAAATTAGTAATTTTATTGATTAGTATTAATTTATTTGCTGATTCTATTTATGCGAGTTTTGATGTGGTTGCTCAAAAAAGTGCTAAATTATCATTGCAATCTTTTGGTATTGTAAATAAAATAAATGTAGATGTAGGTAAAAGCGTGAAAAAAGGTGATATTTTATTAGAACTTGATAGTTCAATTGAGCAAGTTGGATTAGAAGAATCAAATGTTCAACAAAAATTAGCAAATGAAGCTTTAACTTTAGCAATTAGCACTCTTAAAAGATACGAGCAAGTAAAATCAGTATTGAATGAACAAATTTTAGATGAAATTAATTTTAAAAAAAGCGAAGCAGAACAAAGACTAAAATCAGCAAGAATGTCTAGTAAAAAATATGAAACTTTAATAAATCAAAAAAAGTTAAAAGCTCCTTTTGATGGAGTAATTACAGCAAAATATATTGAAGTTGGAGAAGGCGTAGCAAGTCCTAATCAACCTTTATTGATTTTAGATAGTTACCCTGAAGTTAAATTACTTTTAAGTTTTGATGAAAAGTATTCTGATAAGGTTAAAGTAGGTAATACTTATGAATATAGTATAAATGGTTTAAATATGAAGGGTGTAATTAGTAAGGTATATCCAAATATAGATATAAAAACTAGAAAAATTTATGCAGAAGTCTTAGCAAATGATATACAAATTGGTTCATTTGGAGATGGTTATATTATTACGGATAAATAAATGTTAAAAATTGCAATTAATAGACCTGTTACTATTTTGATGACTTTTTTAGGGTTATTGATTTTTGGTGTTATATCAATTTTTACAATGCCAATTAATTTATATCCTAATGTTGATATTCCACTTGTTAAAATCACTACATTTGCAAATGCTGATTTAAGCTATGTAGAATCTCAAATTACTAAAAAGTTAGAAAATCAAATTTCAGGTGTTAGCCAGATAAAAAGAATTAGTTCAAAAAGTTTTAATAATCTAAGCGTAATAGTCGTAGAATTTGAACTAGGTAAAGATTTAGAAATAGCAGTAAATGATATTCGTGAAAAAATATCAAAAATGAAATTAGAATACCCACCAAGTGTTGAAAAAGTCTCATCAGATGCAGGTGCAGTTATGAGTATTTTTATCTCATCTAAAGATTTAAACGATAAAGATTTAATGCAGTTGATTGAAGATGATTTAGAAGGCGACTTTCAGCGTATAAAAGGCGTTGGAGAAGTTAAAATGGTAGGGTATTTAAAAAACAATGTAAAAATTGATTTAAATATAGATGAATTAAACAAATACCATATTAACTCTTTAGATGTGGCAAAACTGATAAAAATGCAGAATTTTAAAACCTTTTTAGGAAGTATTGAAAATGAAGCTAAAAATATTACTATTAAAGGTTATTTTGATTCAAATAGTGTAGAAGAATTAGAACAATTAAGAATAGCTCCAGGAGTATTTTTAAAAGATGTAGCAGATATTAGTATAGGCTATACTTCAAAAGATAGTTATGCTTATTTTAATGGAGATAATGGAGTTTTAATAGAGCTTAAAAAAATCACAGGTCAAAATAGTTTAGAAGTTGCTAAAAATATTAAACAAGCTTTAATAGGTATTCAAGATTATCATAAAAATATAGATTTTAGTGTTGTGTATGATAAATCAGAAAATATTACAAAACACATATATCAAGTTGTATTTGATATGTGTTTAGGGGTGATTTTAACAATTTTAATAGTATTTTTATTTTTAAGAAATATTAGTGCTACTATTATTGCTAGCATAGCAATTCCTACTTCAATTATTTCTAGCTTTTTTTTAATAGATTTATTTGGATACGATTTAAATCGTTTGACATTAATAGCACTTACTTTATCTATTGGTATATTCGTAGATGATGCTATAGTTGTAATTGAGAATATTAGTAAAAAGATTAAAACAGAAAAAAATGCTTTATATGCAAGCTATGAAGGTATTAAGGATATTGCTTTTTCTGTATTTAGTATCAGTATAGTTTTATTATGCGTGTTTATTCCGATTTCGTTTATGAATAGTATTTCTGGTTTGTTTTTTAATACATTAGGAATGAGCGTTGCTTTTGGGGTAATTATTTCGTTTTTAGTTTGTGTATTTTTAGTCCCAACCATCAGTGCTAGATTTTTAAATGTTAAAGAGAGTAAGTTTCACGATAATACAGAAAAGTATTTTACTAGACTAGAACAATGGTATGAAAATACTCTTGATACTATATTAGAATACAAAAAGATTTTTATAGGTATTATTTTTATTTTATGTGCTTTATCTTTTTCTTTAGCACCTAAAATAGGACTTGATTTCTTACCTATGGAAGATGATAGCGAACTTCAAGTTCAAATAGAATCTAAAAAAGATGTATCAATAGATATTATGGAAACTAAATCTTTAGAAGTTTTAAAACAAATTAAAGAAAATAAAAATGTAGATTATGCTTATTTATTAGTAGGCTACGATGATGCAAAAGATAGAAAAAAATCTAAAATATATGTTAAGTTAAAACCATTAGATGAAAGAACTGAAAGACAAAAAGAAGTTGTTTCTAATCTAAGAGATAGTTTGAGTTTAAAAGAATTTAAAATCAAAGTTTTAGAAATACCTAAATTTGAAGGTGCAGGTATTGATGAGCCGGTTCAGTTTGTATTATTAGGTGATGATTTCCCTTCTTTAGTAAGTGCTAGTAGAAGAGCAAAAAATATTTTAAGCGAATTAAAAGGCGTTGTTGATATTAGCGATGATATTGATGCTTATGCAGATGTTTTAGCTATTTATATAGATAAAGAAAAAGCAAGAAAATTAAATGTAAATACTCAAGAATTAGCAGGGATAATTCAAACTTCTTTTGCTCACGCTAATGTTGGGGTTTTAGATGGTTTAAAAGATAGTAAAGATATATTTATTCAACTTGAAAAAGTATCTAAAGAAGATATGAAATCACTTGAAAAAATACAAATAAGAACTATGGATAATAATGTAATTAGTTTATTAAATGTAGTAAATATCAAACTAATTAAGGATAGTAGTAGTATCAATAGACTTAATAAAACTCGTTCTGTAAAAATTACTGCAGGAGTTGATAGGGTTTCTTTAGATGAGGTAAAAACAAAACTAGAAACTAATATGAGTAAAATTATGCAAAATACTGGATTAAGATATACATTTACTGGTTTTATTGACCTTTTAGAAGAAACGATTATTGGTTTTATTATGGTTATGATTTTGTCGTTTTTATTAATTTATTTAGTATTAGCAGCTCTTTACGAAAGCTTTATTGTTCCATTTGTAATAATGATTACAATGCCACTTGCGTTTGCAGGAGCTTGTATTGGTCTTTATTTGACAGGCAATACATTTTCTTTATTTGTTTTGGTTGCTCTTATTTTGTTATTTGGAATGGTTGGCAAAAACGCAATTTTATTAATTGATGTTGCAAATAAATTATGTGATAGTGGAGTAGGGGTTAAAGAAGCTCTTAAAATAGCTGGCAAAAGTAGAATTAGAGCGATATTAATGACTACGATTGCTATGATTTTTGCAATGCTACCTTTAGCTATTTCACACGGAGCTGGTTATGAGAGCAATTCTCCTATGGCAGTTGCAGTAATTAGTGGTCTTATTAGTTCAACCATATTAACACTTTTTGCTATTCCTGCAATTTATGAAGTATGCTATAAATTAGATAGAAAGTTAAAAAGAATTTATAAAAGAGATTTAATTTAAGGTTTTTTATCTTTTGGATAAAAAACCTAAGTTTTAAAATGAATAGCCTAATCCTATTCCAAAATTAACGCCTTTACCTACTAAATTATTATCATAGCCTACTTTTACTTGAGTATAAAACCCATTAAGTTGTCTTGAAATACTATAACCTAATGATATATCTCCTGATAGGACTGATTTTTCTTTTATATTATTGTTTGTGTAGTGCTTAGCAAATAATCTCATTCCAAGTATTAAATTGCTGTCCAAATACGATTTAGCAGCAATTCCTAGCGTTAATAGATTTGATTTTAAATTCTTATTAAAATTAGCGTTTTTTATAATATCACTACTTAAATTATATTTAGCCTTTTCATATCCTACACCGCCTAATAAAGAAAGCGATATATTGTAAATATCATTATAAAATCCATATCCACCTAAAGCTGTGAAATTATATAAATCAATATCAGTTTTGCTTCCTTGATTGCCTATAAAAAACCTTGAATATATATTAAAATGGCTAAAATCTATTCCACCTACAAAATCATTATCATAATTATCCATTTTGTATAAATATACACTTGCGTTTAAGGTGCTAGATAAATCATTGTCAAAAATATTATTTTTATCTTTAATACTTGCACCTAGAGTGTTAAATTCTATAAAAGTTTGAGATATTAATAAATTGCTACAACAAAGTAAAGAAAAAATGATTTTTTTCATAAAAACTCCTTAAATAATTTATACAAATAATATTTGCATAGGTAATTATATTTTAAATATTATATCTATGGATAATATAAATAATAATTTTTATTAATTAGTATTTTTATCAAACAATAATAATAAAGCTTTTGATTTTATAAAAATATATTTTGAAAGTGTGTTTTTAAATTCTTTTAATAAAAATATAAATATTTATGATAATTTTAAGTGTTTATTATAAGTAGTATATTTTGTAGATAAAAACAAGGCTTTAGGTAGTTTTTATGATTAAGCATATTAAATCATATATTATTTTATATTTTTTTAAGGATATATAAAATCTCTTTTACATGGATTTTACGATTGTTTAGATTTCTACTTGCTCTAAAGGTATTATATTTTTGCTCTAATATATTTAAGCTACCAAATTTTAAAAGAGTATTTTTAAATTCATCTTCACTTATTATGCCTTCGTTGTTATATGAGATTAAAATTATTTTTGCTTTTAGATTGTTTATTAGTTCAAAAAAGCTTTCGCTAGCTGTTTTTTTAGAATTATAAACGCTTTTATTCCAATCCTTTGTAATACCTGAAACCTTAGAAATATCTTGTGGTTTAATATAATTTGTAATTAGATTTAGCATAAAATAATTTGAGCCATAAGGGTGTTGATTGTAAGGTGGGTCAATATAGCATAAATCACAATCAAGCTCATTTGCTAAAACATTTGCGTCTTGCCAAAACACATTAAAAGGCACATTATGGTTTGAAAAAATAGGCATTGCTAATTCAATATTAGCAATGATTCTACTAAGAGCATTTTTGCCACTTCCGCCCCATTCTCCTATGCCGTTTTTATTTTTGTAAAAGCCTTTAAAAACACCACTTGTATTTACTTTTACACTAGCTTCATATAAAAGTGGTGCTAAAAAGTATTTTTTATATTTGTGATTTTCTAGCAATAATCTTGCTGTATCAATATAACTAGCATTATAATTTGTATAAAAAGCTCTATCATTTTGAGTGATATTTAGCTCATCTTTAGGAGAGTAAAGCTCTCTTATAAAGCCGTTTTCATTAAAATTATTAATGATTTGCTCTTTTAGTTTTTTATGCTCTATTTCAAGCTCTTTATAAAAATTATTATCAATATTTGATAAATAGCATTCGTTGATTGCTTTACTATAACTTTCTAAATCATTTGCTATTAAATAGTTTGAGTGTTGTTTTAAAAATCTTGCGACAATGCCACTACCACTAAACAAATCAACCGAGCTTAATTTATCTTTTTTAAGCTCGGTTTTTGCATATTTTACGCCTTTTTCAATAAAGCCTAATAATGAGCGTTTATTGCCTAAATAAGTAATTATTTGTTCGCTTAAATAGGCTTTGTTTTCTTGCATTAAAACGCTTTTTTAGCTAGATTTATAACAGCTTCGTTAAACTCACTAACTTTAGCAAATTCTAAGCCTTGAGCAAGTGCTGCGGTGCCATAAGCTATAAATGCTAGATTTTTAAGGCTATCTTCGTTATTTTCGTTTATTAGTTTTGCTACTAATTCGTGTTTTGCATTTAATTGTAAAACGCCTTTAGCATTCATTTTTTCTCCGTTAAATTGAGCCATCATTTTAGCCATCATATATTCTTGGTCTTTAGTATCATAAACTAAGCTTGATAATGAGCTTTCTAAAGAATTAGATAAAACTACTTCTTTTACATCATTTTCTAATATTTTGCTTAGTTTTTCACAAAAGCCTTTTTGCTCTTCGTTTAATTCATCTTTTTTGATTTCATCAACTTCGTTTATAGCTTTTAAATCAAAATCTTTATATTTATGAACCATAGGAATTACGATTGGGTCAATCTTGTCGCTTAAAAGCAATACATTTATGCCATTTTTTTTGTAGCTTTCAAGTAAAGGTGAGTGTTTTAATAATTCTTTATTTTCACCGATTAGATAATAAATAGTTTTGTTTTCGCCTAAATTAGCACAATATTCATCAAGTGTGATTTGACTATCGTTTTGACTATTATCAAATTTGCATAATGCTAAAATTTCATCTTTGTTCGCACTTGGGTCAAATAATGCTTCTTTTAATACAGCACCAAATAATTTATAAAACTCATCATATTTATTAGCGTCATTTTTTTGTAATTTTTCTAATTCACCTAAAATCTTTTTAGTGCTGATTTCTTTGATTTTTCTTAAAATTACATTTTCTTGTAGTATCTCACGGCTTACATTTAAAGGTAAATCCTCAACATCAAGCACACCTTTAACAAATCTTAAGTAACTTGGTAAAATCTCTTCTTTTTCGCTAATTAATACTCTTTTTACATAAAGTTTTATACCTTTTTCATAATCTACTCTATATAAATCGTGTGGAGCATTTGCAGGGATAAAAAATAAGCTTGAATATTCTAAAGAACCGCCCTCGCTTTTAGTATGAACATATAAAATCGGCTCTTTGCTATCATAACTTATGCCTTCATAGAATTTTAAATAATCTTCTTTTTTAAGGCTTGTTTTGTTTTCTCTCCATAAAGCTTTTGCTTTATTGATTTGCTCGAATTTTAATTCAGTTTTAGCGTTTTCTCCTTCGCCAACACTTATCTCTTTTTCTAAGAAAATCGGATAAGAAATATGATTTGAATACTTGCTAACTAGGTTTTCAATAGTGTGAGTGTTTAAAAACTCATCATCTTTTAAATGTAGAACTATTTTTGTGCCAAAACTATCTTTATTTGTTTTAGTGATTTCATAACCATTTGTATCAGAACTCCACAAAAACGAATCATTGCTTAAGGCTTTTTTAGTATAAACTTCAATTTTATTTGCAACCATAAATGCTGAATAAAATCCAACACCAAATTGACCTATCAAATCGCTATTTTTCTTAGCATCTTCGCTTAAATTTTCTAAGAATTTCTTAGTTCCACTTGAAGCAATTGTGCCTAAATTATTATTTAAATCAGCTTCGTCCATACCTATGCCGTTATCTTCTATGATTAATAATTTAGCGTCTTTATTAATGCTAATTTTAATACTAGGATTAAAGCTAATTCCTTTATAAGCTTCATCGCTAAGGCTTAAGAAATTTAGCTTATCTATAGCGTCGCTTGAGTTTGATATAAGCTCTCTTAAAAATATTTCTTTATTTGAGTAAAGTGAATGAATCATTAAATTAAGTAATTGATTTACTTCGGTTTTAAATTCCATATTTTCTCCTATTTAAAAAAATTTAAAGCAATATAAGTTGCTATTAGTCCAAATACTACATTTAAAATAATATTTGCACTAAAGGCAACGAAGCCTAATGATTTTAATAATGTTATGCTCTCATAAGTAATTGATGAAAAAGTAGTAAAAGCACCCAAAAATCCTACTACTATTAATAATCTTATTTCGTTTAAACTCTCGTAATTTTTAGCTAGTGCATAAAATAATCCTATCAAAAAACAGCCTATCAAATTAACGATTAATGTCCCAGCTATAAAGAATTTAAAATCAAAATTACGATTTATAAAAGTGCTTAAAATATATCTTAAAACAGCACCAATGGCTCCACCTAAAGCAACCATAAAAATATTCACTCATTAGCCTTGAAATATTCATTAATTGCTTCTTGCATTAAGTCTTTTGCATTGTCTAATTCATTAGCTTTTAGTGGTTGTAAAGGTATTATTGTAAGTTTTTTACCTAAGTGAATTGTTATTCTTTTACTATCTAAAATCTCTTTTGAACCAATAATTACAACAGGTTGAACTAAAACATCTAACTTAGTAGCTAGCATTGAAGCGCCTTTTTTAAATCTTAATAACTCATAGCCATCACTTCTAGTTCCTTCAGGAAACATAGATATGTTTCTATTATTATTTAATCTATCGTTTGCTTCATTTATAACTCTTACAAAATCTCTTGCGTTTTCTCTATCTATTGAAATCATTTTAGGTAATTTTATGATATTTCCAAAGAAAAATAATTCTTCAATCTGTTTTTTTGCAATCCAAGCTAAATCGTATGGATATATATCTTCAAGTGCGATAATATCTAGCATTGAGCGATGATTTAGGATAATCATTCTTGCATTAGGATTAAAATCGCCTTTTATTTCTATTTTATAACAGCACAATTTACGGATAAATTTTGCCCAAGTTTTTCTAATAACCCAATTTTTTTTAGGGAAAATAAACATTAAAACAATTACAAAAGCAATGCTGATTGCTATGATTATTGCTAGAAAAATACTTAAGATTTTATTCAATATCTTCATTTTTTACCCAACCACTTGTATTTTCATCAAGTGCTATTTTTACAAAATTGTCTTTTTTGGTTATGATTTTTACTTCTTTTATGTCAGTATTTTTATAAAAAATAGTTGAATTATTAGTTGGTAAAATTCTAACACTTGCACCTGATTTTAATTTAGCACTACTAAAATTCCCACCATCAATAAAGCTAAAAGCCACAAAAACTATAGCAAGTGCTATTAAAGAAAAAAACCTTTTAAAAATTACTACAATTATGAGACAAATTACAGCTAAGATTAAGCTTCCAATTTGTAAATAAAAATTAATTTCTTTTGTTATTGGATTTAAGTCTGTTTGAGTGCTTATTTCTTCAGATTCTACTATGATTTTATTAGAATATTCTATGAATTTATTTTCTAATGGGTCATAATATGAAAAAGAGAAATTTTTCATATTATTAGGAAAAATTAAAGCAATTGAGCATTTTGCATTTTCATAGTCTTTTCCGACATTTGTAATGCTTTGCGATTTTGCAGTTTTTAAAGAAAAATTATTAAAATTAGTGTTATTTGCTTTTGCGTCCATTCCACATATAACGCTAGTTTCATCATATTCAGTGCATTTTAAATTCGTAATTTTTAAATCACTTGCAACCAACTCTACATAATCTTTATTAAATTTTAATTCTTCAATTTTTAAATTATCTAGGCTGATTTTAGCATTTCCTACTTCTTGAGTATTTCTAAATAACTTAGCATCAATTGAGTTTAGTTTAGCATTTGCTGTATTTGCTTGAAAATAAACACGAGTAGTATAAATTCCATTTTCGCTATTAAATTTAATATCTTTATTTAATTGTTGCATATCAATACTTTTTTCAAAATTAATTTGCGGAGTAAAATTTGTTTTGTAATTAGAATTAATTGTTATATCTATATAAAAAACTTCTTTAGTTTTTACAGAATTTTTTGAAAAATTAGCATTAATAGCAAGTTCTACTTTATCATTAAATTCTTCTTTAATATCGCTAGTAAAACTATTTGCATCTTCATTATTTTGATTAAGGTTTGTATAAACTTGAGCGTCCATTACACTTAATTCTTTTGATGGAGCTGCAAATAAAATACTAGCAAATATCAAAAAGATTATTTTTTTCATTAATTTCCTTTAATTACTAAGATTTTTAAAGCGTCAATTGCTGATTTTAATTGAGAATCTTCATTGATTTGCTCTTGAGTTAGCGTATTTTTATCGGTTTTGTTTTCTTTTTTACCATCAATTTTTTCTAATTCATTTTCTAGGTGTTTTTTAAGTTCACTTTCTTTTATACTAAAGCCACTATCTTCAGTATTTACCTTACCAGGATACACAATAATATCAGGAGTAACTCCTACTGCTTGAATTGTTCTTCCACTTGGTAGGTAGTATTTTGCGATTGTTAGTTTTATACCTTCTTTATCATTGATTTCTCTAATCATTTGAACACTTCCTTTACCAAAAGTCTTCTCACCAACAATAATCGCTCTTTTTCTATCTTGCATAGCTCCACTTACGATTTCGCTTGCACTTGCACTTCCACCATTTACAATTATACTAATAGGTATTTTTGTATTTATCGCAGCACCTTTAATCGCTAAAGTATCTATTTTAGCACTTTCATCTCTTCCTTTTTGAGATACTAAAATACCTTTATCAATAAATAAATTCAATAAATCTGTAGCTTGATTTAATAAACCACCTGGATTGTTTCTTAAATCAATTACTATCCCTTTAATATCCTTATTAATAGCTAATGCGTCTTTTACTTTACTTACAACATTTCTATCAAAACTTGTAATTCTAATGTATAAAAAGTCTGTATTTTCTATTTTTTTAGTATAAACGCTTTCAACTTTTATAATATCTCTTGTTATCGTAAAATCTAGTGGCTTTTTCTCGCCTTTTCTATATATTGTAATATTAATCTTAGTATTTGGTTTGCCACGCATTTTAGAAACTGCGTCATCAAGATTCATTCCTATCGTGCTTTCATTTTCAATTTTTAAAATAACATCGCCTGATTTTATACCAATTTTATCAGCAGGTGTTCCTTCAATTGGTGCAATAACGGTTATTGCATTATCTTTAATTGATAAAGTCATTCCAAGACCGCCAAATTCTCCGTTTGTGCTTTCTTGTAAAGATTTGAAATTCTTTTCATTTAAAAATGCTGAATGTGCGTCAAGATTACTCAATAATCCTTCTAAAGATTTATCCACAAGTTGCTCTATACTGATTTCATCAACATAATTTGCTTCAATCATTCTAAAAGTTTTAATAAGCTTTGAGAATGCTTGTCTTTCAGCTTCTTCATCAGTTTTTGCAAACAACGAAATTCCAAGTGCAACACACAAAAATATCTTTTTATTAAAATTCACGATAGCTCCAATAAGATTTAAGATTAAAGCTGTGATTTTAACGCAATTTTTTAAATACAAGTAAGCAATTATGTGTATTTTTAAATAAAAAACTTAGCACTTAATATATTTAAGTGATAAATTTAATTTTATACTTGACAATAATAGACTAAAGTAATATAATGCGAACCATATCAATTAAAGGAGATAATATGAATATTCAAGATAAATTAACAAATCAATTTAATGAAACTTTAAGTCAAGCAGTAAGCTTATGTGTATTTAATAAAAATCCAAATATAGAACCATTTCATATTTTATGGGCTATTGCTAATGATTCGAGTTCTATTCTTAATCAAGTATTTAATAAATTATCAATAGATAAAACCGCAATTTCACTAATGTTAAAAAGTAAGGCTGATAATTTAGTAAAAAGCGATGGAGTAAATGCTAATAATGTAAAACCTAGCAATGCGCTTTTAACTTCACTTGAAAAGGCTATTGGATTTGCTTTAAGTAAAGGTGATAGCTACTTAAGCACTGATATGTGGATAATTAGTGAGTGTGATAAGGGTGGAATTTGTGAGTTATTAAAAGATTATTTAGATTTACTTGTATTAAAAAGCGAATTAAATGCTTTAAGAGGTGATAGAAAAATTAGCGAAAAAGAGCAAGATGATATAAGTAATAAAGAATTAGAAAAATACACCACAAATCTAGTTGAATTAGCAAAATCAGGCAAACTTGACCCAATTACAGGAAGAGATAATGAATTAGAAAGGCTTATGCAAATCTTAATTAGAAAAAGCAAAAATAATCCTATTTTATTAGGTGAGCCAGGAGTTGGTAAAACAGCTATAGTAGAAGCTCTAGCTCAAGCAATTGCTAATAAACAAGTGCCAAGCTCTTTAGCTAATAAACAAATATTAAGTCTTGATTTAGCAGCACTTGTTGCAGGAGCAAAATACCGCGGAGAATTTGAAGAAAGACTTAAAAATATAATTGAAAGTGTAAAAGCAAATCCTAATATCATAATTTTTATTGATGAAATTCATACAATATTAGGTGCAGGTGCAAGTGAAGGAAGTATGGATGCTGCTAATATACTTAAACCTGCTTTAAGTAGGGGCGAGTTTAAAACCATTGGTGCAACCACTTTAAAAGAATATAAAAAATATTTTGAAAAAGATGCTGCAATGCAAAGAAGATTTCAAAGCATAATTGTGAATGAACCAAGCGTAAATGATGCAATAGCAATGCTTAGGGGTCTTAAAGAAAGATTAAGCGCTCATCATAATGTAAGTATTAATGATAAAGCTTTAGTAGCTGCTGTTAAGCTTAGTAATCGTTATATTCAAGGAAGATTTTTACCTGATAAAGCAATAGATTTAATAGATGAAGCTGCAGCTGAACTTAAAATGCAAATTGAAAGTGAGCCAAGTGCTTTAAGAAATGTAAAAAATAATATCGTTAGATTAAGAGTTGAAAAAGAAGCTTTATTAATGGAAGGTGAAGAAAAAAATAAAGAAAGATTAAAAGAAATTGAAAATGAATTAAGTGAATTTAGCGAAGAAGAAAGAAAATTAAGAATGAAATTTGAAAACGAGCAAAGAGTATTTGCCGAAATTTCAAAGAAAATGAACGAGATTAATAATTTGCAAAATGAAGCAAATATTGCAAAAAATAAAGGAGATTATCAAAAAGCAGGAGAGATTGAATACGGAAAAATCCCACAAGTTAAAAACGAGCTTGAGAATGCTAAGGCAAATTGGCAAGAGTTAAAACAAAGCGGAACTTTACTTAAAAACGAAGTTGATGATGAGCAAGTAGCATTAATTTTAGCAAAAATGACAGGAATAAAGGTTAGTAAATTACTAAGCAATGAGAGTGAAAAATACTTAAATCTTGAAAATAATTTACAAACTCGTGTGGTAGGACAAGATAAAGCTATAAAAGCTCTAGCTCGTGCAGTAAGGGCAAATAAAGCAGGGCTTAGTGATACTAATCGTCCTATAGGAAGCTTTTTATTCTTAGGGCCTACAGGAGTTGGTAAAACTGAATTAGCAAAAGCAATTGCAAAAGAGCTTTTTGATGATGAAAAGGCTTTAATTCGTTTTGATATGAATGAATACGCTGAAAGTTATAGAGTAAGCAATTTAATAGGTTCTGCGGTTGGTTATGTAGGAAGTGATGAAGGCGGACAATTAACAGAAGCTGTTAAAAATAGACCTTATTCGGTGTTACTTTTTGATGAGATAGAAAAGGCTCATCCTGAGATATTTAATATATTTTTAAATATGTTAGATGAAGGAGCTTTGAGTGATAATAAAGGCTTTAGGGTTGATTTTAAAAACACTTTAATAATATTTACAAGTAATATTGGAGCAGCTAAATTTGTAGATATTAAAAATGAAAAAGAAAGAAATGAATTAATAAATAAAGAATTATTAAAATACTTTAAACCTGAATTTGTAAATAGGCTTGATGAAATAGTAGGATTTAATGCTTTAAATAAAGATTTATGCTTACAAATTGTTGATATTTTACTTAAAAATACTAGCAATAAATTAGCTGAACTTGGAATTGGCTTTAGTATTAGTGAGAATGCAAGATTAGAAATTTTAAATCTAGGATATAGTGATGAATATGGTGCTAGAGCCTTAAAAAGAACTATATATCAAGAAATTGATTCAAGACTTAGTGAGCTTATTTTACAAGGGAATTTGAAATCTTTTGTAGAAGTTGATTTTGATAAGGAATTTATTTTTAATACGAAATAATTTTATCCCGATTAAATTCGGGATAATTCTTTAAAAACTACTAAAATTATTAAAAATACAATATTTATCCAAGTAAAATTGATTATGTATTTAAAAGCTTTATTTTTATAAGAATTAATGTAGTATTTATAAGAAATTAAACTCGCCATAGAAGCTATTAAAGTCCCTAATGAGCCAATATTTACCCCTAATAATAATTCTTTATAATCATTTGTAAAACTAGCCAAAAACACACAAGCAGGAACATTGCTAATAATCCAAGATAAAAATATACTTAGATAAAAAATATCAAATTCTTTAATACTTATAAAATAACTTATATTTTTTACAAATATAAAAAGATTTATAAAAATTATAATAAGAGAAAAATCAGCTTTAAAAATTGCGTTTTTATTGCTAATAAATAAGCTTATAAAAACTACAAAAAAGCCTAAAAATATATTTAAAATATCACTAACACATAAAATTGATATGAAAAATAATGCTAGGTTTTGGATAAATAATTTTTGATTTATTTGAGTTTTTATAAGATTTTTTAGTTTTATGTTTTTGTTTTTAATGTTTATGGTAAAAATAAATAATAATATTAAAGATATAAAGCAGTAAATATAAGTGCTTTTAAAAAAGCTTAAAAAATCTAAATGAAAATATGTGAATATAAATAAATTTTGTGGATTTCCAAATGGTGTTAGCATTGAGCCAAGATTTGCTGCTATTGTTTGTAATATTATGATTTGCATAGTAAATTTTTTCGCTTTTAATTCTTTTAATAAATAAATACTAAAAGGCACAAAACAAAGCAACGCTACATCATTAGTAACTAACATAGAGCTAAAAAAACATATTAGTATTAGTAAAATTGCTATGGTTTTTAATTTGGTAATTTTGTTTAATACATAAAAGGCAAGTAGCTTAAATGCTCCTATTAATTCTAAGGATTTATTAACAGCTATAAACATAGAAAGTAGGGCAAGTGTCTTAAAACTTATAAAATCATATAAAGAATTTAAATAAGTAAAATCAATACCTTTAAAAATAATTAAAACAACAAAACTAATTAATGAAAGAATAAATGTAAATAGCATAAGTTTAATTCATTCCGAAAAACGGAATGAATATTAATAATCGTCTTTTTCGCTTACTTGATATTCAAGCTCTTCAATTCTATCTTCTAAACCATAAATAATCTCTTTTAATTTTTCAAGTTCCATAAAGATTTTATCGCTTGAGTTTTTATCACGATTATTGTTGAATTGTTTCATAATACCAAGTTCAGCTTTTAATTTTTCAATTTCATTTTGTAATTCTTCAACTTTACTTACTTCGTTAGACAATGTAGTTTCCTTTGATTTAGATTTAACAGCTTTATCTTCAACTACTTCTTTTTCTACTTTTTCAGCTTTTGTTGCAGTTGGTTTTTTTGCTACTTCTTTAGAAGTTTCTTTTTTACTTACTTCTTTTTTAGCAGTAGTTTTTTTAGCTGTTTGCTTTGTTTCTTTTTCGCTAGTTTTTTTAGTAGCCATTATTTCTCCTTTATATATTTAAAAACCGAATTGTAAAAGTAAATAGTTAATTATTACCTAAAAATTCGCTAATTTTTTTCTTAACATTCGCATTTGTTAAATTGCTTATTTCTCCTTTGAAATTACCATCTTTATCAATTATATAAAAACTTGAGCTATGGGCTACGGTGTATTCAGCAGCACTATCTTGATAAATATACTCATATTTTACCCCATAGTTTTTTGAAATTCTTTTAAGCTCATCTTCGCTAGGCACAAGTCCTAGTGAGTTTTTATAAAAATATTGCACATATTCATTTATATCATTTGCCGTATCTCTTTTAGGGTCAAGACTAATAAATAATATTTTTATATCATTTCTATTTAATTCATTCAAAGCTTTAGTGGCAATAGCTAAAGAAGTAGGGCATATATCAGCACACAATGTGTAGCCAAAGTAAATTAATAAATTATCTCCTTTAAAATCTTTAAGGGTATAAGTTTTATCACCTGCTCCTTTTAAATTAAAATCATATTTATTATTAAAACAAGCAGTTAAGATTAATCCTAAAAAAATAAAAATAATTAGCTTTTTCATACTATCTCCTAACATCAAAATCTATAGATAAATCAAGGCTTTTATTATCATTAAATAATTCTAATCTATATCTCATAGTATTTTCAGTACAAGCACTAAAAACAATATCTGCAATATAAGCATTATCAATCTTTTCAAATTCTCCTACAATATCTCCCATATACATATTAAGCCCATAAAGTCTTGCATTTAATTTGGGAAAATCTTCTAAATTTTTAATAATTACTTTTGTTTCTTCTAAGGTTTTTAGCGGTTTTGGACTTAAATCAAATATGATTTTTTTACCATTATAATCTACTTCACACTCGCTTACATTTAAATCGCAACTAAGTGGAGTTAATGTAGTGATTAACTCCCTTTTTTTAGAATTTGGATAAAAATAAAACAAACTTGCAAAAATAGCAATTATTACTAATAAAAATATTAATTTTTTCATTAATGAGCGTGAATTATTGATTTTGCTGGAATGTCTTTTAATTCAACTTTTTCGCCATTACTAAAGCTTAGTTCTAAATTAAGTTTAGTATCTTCTTTAATGCTATCTTTAATATCCATTAGCATAATATGATAGCTTTTTGGTTTTAGTTCTAAAGTATCATTTGCCTTGATTGTTGCGTCTTGTATTCTAATCATTTTCATCATACCATCTTCGTGAATATGAGTGTGGATTTCTGTATTTTTTGCAAAATCACATTTAGCATCAACTAACTTTATATCTTCATTTGAGTTGTTTTTAATACTCATAAAAATAGCTGAATTTTTTGCATTTGGTGGGGTAATTTTAACATAAGGCTCACTTATTTCTATGTTGTTTGCAAATAAACTTGCACCTAAACTTAACGCTAATAATATCTTTTTCATTGAATTCTCCTTTTTAATAAAAACGATAAGGATTATAAATAAATTTTTCTTAATGAAAGCAATAATCAAAAAAACATTTTTGGTATTAACTTAGCTTTAAAATTACTTTTTATAATTAGTCCTTAACTTTTATAGGAGCTAATAGTGAAAAAAATCATAATTTTATTATTATCAATTTATTTATATTCAGACAATTTATTACAAATTTATTTAAAAGATGGCATAGGTGCAGTTGAAAATAAGCTTGAAGCTGGACTTAGTGATGTTAAGTTTTGGCAAACTCAATTGCAAGGACTTGATTTAAAATATGGATACTATAGCGATGATGCTATGGTGGTAGTAGTTGATAAAGATAAACAAAAATTAGTTTTATTTGAAGAAAAAAACAACAAATTAACACCTAAATTCGAGCAAAGTGTAATAACAGGTCTTATGGGTAATAAAGAAAGAGAAGGGGACTTAAAAACCCCTATTGGAGCTTATCAGGTTTTAAACAAAATGGTTCCACCTGATAATTATTATGGACCTTATGCTTTTGTTTTAAACTATCCTAATTTATATGATAAAGTTCGTAAAAAAACAGGCTCTGGAATTTGGATTCATGGTTTTCCACTTGAAGGCGATGTAAGATATGATGCTTATAAGACTAAGGGTTGTGTTGTAATGACTAATGATGTTTTGTTAGATTTTAATGGCATTGTAAATAATAAAAAAATATATGTATTAATTAATGAAAAAGGCGTTGTTAGCACAAATGCTGATGAAATTGCTTTAATATTGGCTAATTTATTTGATTGGAAAAATGCTTGGACTAACAATGATTATAAAACATATCTTAGTTATTATAGTGATGAGTTTATTAAATATGATGGCACGAAAATATCTGCTTTTAAGGAGCAAAAAAAGGCAATTTTTAGTAGAAAGCAGGATAAAACAATACAATTTAAAGATATAAATATAATTCCTTATCCTAATTTAGAGCAAAGGAAAATATTTAAGATTACTTTTTATGAAAATTATGCTACTTCAAGTTATACTTTTAATGGCGAAAAAGTTTTATATATTGAATTAGTAAATGGAAAAATGTCAATCTTAACGGAGCAATAATGGCATTTATCACAATTAATAAAGCAAATTATTTTCATAATTTAAATGAGTGCTTAAAAAAAGTTAGTAGCATTGATAAATTAATCATTATTTTAAAGGACAATGCTTACGGGCACGATATTAATATAATTAGTGATTTGGCTTTAGAATTTGGTATTAAAAATGTCGCAGTAAAAAACATAAATGAAGCTAGTATTATTCAAAATAAATTTAAAAATATATTAATACTATCTCAAATTCCAAAGCATTATAAAGCTTGCGATAATTATATTTTAGCGATTAATGATTTGAGTTATTTTGATTATTTAAATAATGAAGATAAAGTCGCTTTAAAACTTGATACTAATATGCATAGAAGTGGAATATGTGAAAACAATTTAGAATTAGCTCTAAAAATTATTAAAGAAAAAAAGCTGAAATTAGTATCAGCTTTCACTCATTATTCAAGTCCAAATAATATTAAAAATCAAAAACCACTTTATATAAAAATGTGCGAGTTTATAAAGAATAATTATTCTGATGAAGTGTTTTTTCACTCTGCAAATTCTAGCACTTTATTTTTAGATAAAAATGAATACGATAAGGCCGCTAGAGTAGGCTTAGCACAGTTTGGATATTGCGATGTAAAGGCTAATTTAAAGCCGGTTTTAAGTCTTTGGGCTGAAAAAATTAGCTCAAGAATTATTAGTGCTGGAGATAGTATTGGATATGATGAGATTTTTGTATCTAATAAGGATTTAAAAGTTGCTAATTATGATTTAGGATATGGAGATGGGCTTTTATATTATAAAGGTTTAAAAGAATTTAAATTAGCAAATAACGAACAAGTTTTAGGCAAAATCTCAATGGATAGCTTTAGCATTGAAGATACTAATAAAGAAAATATCTGCGTATTTAACGATGCTTTAAAATACGCAAATTATTTTAATACTAATGTTTATGAAGCTTTAGTTAGATTAAATCCAAGCATTAAAAAAATAATAATTTAATGCTTTTCTATAATTAACACATAAAGTTTTACAACTGATAAAAATAAAGCCAAAATAGCAGGCCCTAATATAACTCCCCAAAAGCCAAATGTAGAAATACCAGCAATCATTGCAAAAAATATCAAAAGCTCATTTACATTTGCTGGTGTTTTTAACAATTTTTCATTAATCCATCTAATTATTAATGGTTTTACAAAAGTATCTGCAATAATAGAAATCATAATAATTGAATAAAGCGCAATTATTATAGCATTTGCTGTATTGCCGTGAGAGTATTCATATAAACTAACAGGAACCCAAAGTAAAGCACCTCCTATTAATGGAATTAGCGAAGATATTGCATATAAAATACCCATTAAAAGTCCGTTATATCCAAAATACATTAAAAATACTGCAAATAATAAACCTTCAAAAACAGCAGTAATAATTACAGAATAAAACACAACGCTCATTACATTAGATACTTCGCCTAATACATTTTCAAATTCACTTTTTTTAAGCGGCATAAGTTTTCTAAAAAATCCTACAAGTTCTACTCCATAATAATTTGCGAAGAAATAAAATATTATTATTAATATAAGTTCAGTAAAGAATTTAACACCTGATTTTGTAAAATTTGAAGCATAATTTAATATGTTTTTACCTACATTATTTAAATCTATTTCATTTAAAGCTTCTTTTACTTTTGGCTCTATGTAGTCTAAATTGCTTGGTAAATTAAATTCTGCTGATTTTAATTTTGTAATTGTTGTTTGAATTTGAGCTATATCTAAGTCTTTAATTGAACTTGCTAAAGAAAAGCTAGTGTATGCAAGTGGAGCAAAAAATAATAAAGACATCATAGTTGTTAAAACTATTGGAGCTACATATTTTCTTTTTGTTTTTACGAATATTTTATGATGAAGATTTGCAGTAGCAACTGCCATTAAAACAGCAATTGCAATAGTTAATAAAAAAGGTTTAAATAAATAAAGCAAACAACATAAAACCAATAAAACAATAGCTGTTATAAAATATTTAGCATTCATTTATTTAGCCTTTGTGGTAGGTGAATAATTTTTGGATTTAACGCCGATAGATAAGGATTATTATCGTTAAAATCTCTTTTGTATATCATAAATTGGTCAGTTACAAAAAGTAGCCAATCTACTAATTCATCGCTAGCAGGACCTCTCATATCTCTAGCTTCATCTAAGACATCTTCAACAATTTTACAAATATTTACGAATTGATTAATTTTTAAAAAACCACTAGCGCTTTTCATATTATGAAACATTCTAAAAAGCTCATTTACTTTATTTTTATATTTATCTTCATCTTCAAGTGCGATAATAACAGGCTCTAAAGAATCGCAAAAAATATTAAAATGGGTCATAAAATCATCAACGATATCAAAATCAAATTCTAATTCTAATTGCCCTAAAAGTCCTAAATTTTTATTCATGTAATCACTCGTTTTTATATTTTGCTAAGATTATACAAATTATTTACAAACATTATTTAAGGTAAAAAATGGAAAGAATAGTTGAAATTGAACAATTTAAAGATGATAGCAAATATGAAATTAGCCTAAGACCAAGCACTTTTGATGAATATGTAGGTCAAAACAAAACTAAAGAGAATTTAAAAGTATTTATAAAATCAGCAAAGTTAAGAAATGCTCCGCTTGATCATACTTTATTTTTTGGCCCTGCAGGTCTTGGAAAAACTACTTTAGCAAATATAATTGCAAATGAAATGGGAGTAAATATCAAAACCACAGCAGCTCCTATGATAGAAAAAAGCGGAGATTTAGCTGCAATTCTTACAAATCTTGAAGATGGAGATATATTATTTATTGATGAAATTCATCGCTTAAGCCCTGCTATTGAAGAAGTTTTATATCCAGCGATGGAGGACTTTCGTCTTGATATTATAATAGGAAGTGGCCCTGCAGCTCAAACCGTTAAAATTGATTTAGCTAAGTTTTGCTTAATTGCTGCTACTACTAAAAGCGGTGGAATTTCAACTCCGCTTAGGGATAGATTTGGGATTAATTGTAGGCTAGAGTTTTATACCCCTGATGAACTTGCCTTAATTATTAGCAAAGCTGCTTTAAAACTTGATATTACCTGTGATAACGACGCTAGTAAAGAAATAGCTAAAAGATGCAGAAGCACCCCAAGAATTGCCCTTAGACTTCTTAAAAGAGTTAGGGATTTTGCCATAGTAAATAATGAAACAAAAATCACTTTAAAAAGAGCTAAATTAGCGCTTGAGAGTTTAGGCGTAAATGAATTAGGTCTTGATGAGTGTGATTTAAATTATCTTGAGTTTTTATGCAAGGCTAAAAAAGCAGTGGGCTTAAATACTATTGCAGCAGCTTTAAGTGAAGATGAAAGAACTATTGAAGATGTAATCGAGCCTTATTTAATAGCAAATAATTACATAGAAAAAAGTGCAAAAGGAAGGGTAGCAACCACTAAAGCTTATTCGCTTTTAAAATTAAGTGGTTATACACCTTCTTTATTTGATATAAATTAAGAATTAAATTCTTAATTTATTTTTACACTAAATCTTTTTCTTTTGCTAATTTTAAGGCTTTAAAAAATACATTTAATTCTTCAATATTTCCTACGCTAATTCTGTTAAATAAAGGGTAATTATGTATTTTTCTACCTACTTTAACCCCGTTTTCTAGCATAAAATTATGATAATTTTCACTTTTTATTTTATGTAAAATAAAATTAGCATTAGATTTAAAATAAAAAATATCCAATTCATTTAAAACCTGCTCTAATTTAGCCTTATTTTCTAAAGTCATAGCTCTTGTTTTACTTACAAATTCTTCATCTTTTAAAGCATTTATAGCACAAAATAAAGCATAAGCATTGATATTGTCTATTAAAATAAACTCATCAATAAAAGAAAACAATTCATTTTCAGCAATAGCATATCCTATTCTAAGTCCTGCTAGAGCATAGATTTTAGAAAAGGTTCTAGTAATTATTATATTTTTTTGACATTTTTTAATACTTACAAAATTAGCATTGTATTCAGCATAAGCTTCATCTAAAATCATATAAGTATTATCCTTACAAATTGAGCATAAATACTCTAAATCATTTTGGCTAAGCTCTTTTGCACTTGGGTTGTTTGGATTGGTAATGTAAATTAAATTATATGAGTTTTTTAATGGTTTTATATCATTTACATTTAGGATAAAATCATCTTTTAAATAAATATAAGTAATTTTTATTTTTAAAGCTTTTGCAATGCTTAAAACTAAATCAAATGTTGGCATAGGAACTATTAAATTAAGCTCTTTATTTTCGCTTTTTGCTCTTGCATTTAAAGCACAAATTGTTCTATAAATAATATCGCTTGAGCCACAACCTAAGCTTATGTTATGTGATTTTACATTATGCTTTTTGGCTAGTTCTTCTTTTAGCAAATACTCGCTATCGCAAGGGTATTTACACATTAAATCATAATCATTCATAATGCTTTTAAAATCGTGCTTTATTAAGGTATTTTCATTATTTGATAAATCAATCATCTTTTAACTCCTTGTTTAAATAATTTGCCAATTTTTTTGCACTAGCAAATGCAAAATGTATATTAAATCCGCCTAAAATCCCCGCTACATTTAAACATTCACCTATGAAAAATAAACCTTTATTTCCTAAGCTTTCATAATGCTCATTTAGGCTTTTTAGACTAACTCCACCTTTACAAACTTCTGCTTTATTAAAGCCTAGATTTCCTGCTGGTGCGAACTCATAATTATATAATTTATTTATAATCTCTTTTTCTTCTAAATTATATTTATTCATTGCTTTATCGCTTAAATTATTTGCATTTAAGTATTCTTTAATAAAAGCTTTAGGTAAAGATAAATGCGTGCTAGCTTGCTTTAAACTGCTAAAATCTATTTTAAAATCATTTAGAAAATTAATTTTGATTTTGCCTTTAGTCCAAAACAATGAAGCACTCAAAACCACAGGGCCGCTAATACTTTTATGGGTAAATAACATAGAGCCTTTAAAAATATCATTAATGCAAACTTCAATGCTAATTCCACTAAGATTTTTCATAAAAAACTCATCTTTTTGTAAAGTAAGTGGCACTAAAGCAGGTAAAAACTCGCTAAATCCTATTTGAAATTCTTTTGCAATTTTTAATGCAATATCGCTTACTCCTAAAGTAGCAAAAGAAATTCCACCGGTAGCAATTACTACATTTTTAGCTAAAAACTCGCCTTTATTTGTGGTGATTTTATAAGAATTATTTGCCTTTTCTAAGCCTAAAACTTTAGTATTTAGCATAATTTTTGATTTATTTTGACTTAATAATCTATCAAGGATTAATGAAGAATTAGGAGCAAAAAACTGCTTATTTCTAATTTTATTAAACTTAATTCCTTTAAAAAAATTAAGATTATCTTGATAGCTAAACTCATCTAAACTTTGCTTTAATTTATCATAATCATCGCATAAATACGATTTAATATTGATATTTTCATTTGTTACATTGCATTTGCCACCACCACTTATTAAAAGTTTTTTAGCAACGGCGTTATTTTGCTCTAAAATTAAAGCATTTTTTTTCAAATTAGCAGCCAAAAATAATCCCGCTGCTCCAGCTCCAATAATTATTAAATCTTTAATGGTTTGTCCTTTTGGTATTTTTATTACTTATAATACTAAAAATTATAAAGGATAGATAATGAAAATAATAATTGCGAGTTCAAATAGTGGTAAATTAAAAGAATTTAAAGAATTATTAACAAATTGCGAGCTTTATTTAGCAAGTGATTTTGTGAGTGATTTTAATCCTATTGAAAATGGAAATAGCTTTAAACAAAATGCAAAAATTAAAGCAAAAGCATTGTGGGATAAATTAAGCGAAGAAGATAAGAAAAATTATGCAGTATTAGCTGATGATAGTGGTCTTTGCGTTGAGGCTTTAGATAATGCTCCAGGCATTTTTTCTGCTAGATACGCAAATGATTTTAGTGATGAAAAAGATGCTAAAAATAGAGAAAAATTACGCCTTGAATTAACTAAAGTTGGAGTTGATTTTAGTAAGGCTAGTTTTGTTTGCGTTTTATGCTTAATTACTAATTCAAAGATAGAATTTGCAAAAGGCGTTTGTGATGGAACGATTAGTAAAATAGAAAGCGGTAATAATGGTTTTGGCTATGATAATATGTTTATTCCTTTAGGATTAAGTAAGACTTTTGCAGAGCTTAGTCAAGATGAAAAAAATAAAATTAGCCACAGATTTAAGGCTTTAGAAGAATTAAAAAAGATTTTTTAATAAATTATA
>NZ_JACGBA010000014.1:0-52219 GCF_020137685.1 Campylobacter sp. RM9331 | reverse complement strand
TTTCCATAAACTTTCTCACATTAAAAACAAAACTAATTTTAATTTAAAATATCTTAGACAATCTGCGATATTCCAAATAAAATTAATCATATTTTGGTGTTTTTCTATATTCATAAAATTCCTTTGAAGTAAATGTGATTATTATGACAAAACAATAATAAAAATATTAAATTATTTTAAATAGTTGTAATTTATATGCTTTTATAACTACTCGTTTTTAAAAATATATCAAATAATAAAAAGTTCTTAAAAATAAGAACTTTTTAAAATTATTTTATATTATCTAACTTTTCACAAGCGTATTTAAATTCTAATTCGCAAGATTTTCTTAAATACTCAAGAGATTTATTTTCATAAAGTTGAGATACTTCATAGCAGCTTTTGTTATCATTATTATTGCAAGCGTATTTGTATAATTCTAAAGCTTTTTCTTCATCAATATCAGTGCTAACTCCATTTAAATACATATTTGCTAAAAAATAGCAAGATGAATAATCATTATTATTACATTGTTTTTCGTATAAATTAAATGCTCTTTCATATAATTTTTCAAAATCATCACATTGAGTATATTTTACTTCACAAAAATTTGCAAAATCATAGCAAGCGTTTGCATTATCATCATCTTTGCAAGATTGTTTAACCAATTTTATTGCTAAATTTTTGTATTTTTTATTTAATTTTTTATTTTCCAATTTGTCAGAATATTTATAAATATCACTTAAAGCCTTACAAGATAAATAATCTTCATATTCTTCGCAAGAAACTTTATAATATAAAGCTGCGTTTGCTTCATCATTTTTATCAAACTGATAATAATTAGCATTTTTTAAGCATTCTTCTAAACTCACACACTCAACGGCATAAATACAAACACTAAATAATAAAATTAATAATTTTTTCATACTAACTCCTTTTTTAAGGTAGTAATTTTAGCGAAATATTTTTAAATAGTAATATTTATTTTTAAGCTATAGAAAATCTATAGCTTAAAAAGAATAAGTAAAATCACCTTCATTGGTTTTAATTTCTGCTTGTTTTAAATTCTCGCAAAAATGTATAGGTGAAAATGATTGTCCGTATTTTAATTTTTTAGGATTTGATTTTGATAAAACATAATGAAGTTTGCAATTTCCTTTATTTAGTTTAATCTCATATATTTCTAATTCATCTATTTTAGATGTGATTTTGAGTTTTTTAGAAGCTCTTATTCCTAGAATATTAACTTCAGGAGAATTAAGAAAAAAGATTATACCCCCCCCCTTCTTAAAATAATATTAAAAAAATAAAAATTACTAGGGAAAATATTTAAATGTTAAAGAAAGAAATTCCTAGCTAATCTTAGCTAGGAAAGAAATCATAATGCTTTTTTAGCTGCTGCTGCAACTTTAGCAAAAGCTGCTGCGTCATTCATAGCCATATCAGCTAGAACTTTTCTATCTAGTTCAATACCAGCTTTTTTAAGACCATTCATAAATCTTGAATAGCTTAAATCATTTAAGCGGCAAGCTGCATTAATTCTAATAATCCATAAACGACGGAAATCTCTTTTTTTTCGGCGTCTATCGCGGTAAGCATATACCAAGCTTCTTTCTAATTGTTCTTTAGCTTTTCTAAAGTGTTTTCTACGACCGCTATAAAAACCTTTAGCTAACTTTAATAATCTTTTATGTCTTCTGCGTCTTACTACGCCTGTTTTTACTCTTGCCATAATTTCTCCTTTTAATGGCGTTTGCTTAAAGCAAATCTTTCCCTAAACGGGGGTAACGAATGATTAAAAATCAAAAACTCTTATTTCATACAAAGCATTTTAAGAACACGGCTTTCATTTGTAGCATGAACAAATTTTGCTGTTCTTAAATCACGCATTCTTTTTGCAGGCTTTTTAGTTAAAATGTGGCTTCTATAAGCTGAACCACGCTTAATTTTATTTTTGCCTACTCTAAAGCGCTTAGAAGCACTTTTTACGCTCTTCATTTTTGGCATAAGCTTTCCTTTTTGTTGAATTTTCTAAAAAAGAAGAGCCGATTTTATCACAATAAAGTTTATATATAGCTTATTTTATTTGAAAGTAAAGAAAAAATTAGCAACAAAAAACTAATAATTATCATAAAAATAATTGAAGTATTAAAACTATTTGTAATATCTTTAAAATATCCAAAAATTATTGGCCCAATAGTAGCTATTAAATACCCTATACTTTGAGACATTGAACTTAAGTATATTGTAGTTTTTGTATCTTTTGATTTAATAGCAATCATTATCAATGCAACGCCAAAAATTCCACCAACAGGAATAGAAAATAATAAAGCTGAAATTATTAAAATATAGATATTTGAACTTAATAAACATATAAAAAAAGCAAGAATATTGCTAATACAAACTAAAGTTAAAAGCATTGCTTTATTTTCAATCTGAGCCATTTTATTAGGTATAAAATAAGCTGAAAACATAGAACAAAATTGAAATAATATAACAATATTAGTCGCATAATCTTTATTCATACTAATAGCTAATATGCTAGGATACCAAGTAATTATCGTATAAAAAACACAACTTTGAAGCCCCATAAAAGCAGTGATTATCCAAGCGTTTTTGTTTTTAAAAATACTTAAAAAATCATTGAAATTTTGAGTTTTAGAATATCTATTAAGCCTATGATTTTTAATAAATGGCAGATAGCAAAAAAACGCAATAATAGCAAATATAATCCAACAAAATAAAGCTCCACTAAGTCCAATATAATCAATCAAATAATGCCCAAAAACTCCTATTAAGCTAGAAATGCTTAAAAACATTCCATAAAGTGCCATAATTTTTCCAATATTTTTAAAGTGATTTTTAACAAAACTAGGCATTAAAACATTCAAAATCGCAATACCTAAACCTATTAAAATCGTCCCAAAAAATAAGAAAAAAGTATTAAAAAACGCCCTAGCAAATAGTCCAAACATTATTAAAATAATCGCATAAAGCATAGCTTTTGTATTTGGTAAAATCGGAGCGATTAAAGAAAAAATAAAAAAACAAAAAAGCGGCAAAGCACTTAAAATCCCAATTTGCGTAGAATTTAAATCATAATAACTCATAATATTATCAACTATAGGACCTATTGCAGTAATTGGTGCTCTAAGATTTAAAGATATAAAAATTACACATAAAATACTTATTAAAAAATAACTTTTTTTCATATTTTTCCTTTATTAAGACTTTAATATATCTAAAAAATTCAATTTATGCCTAAATATTAGGCATAAATATTTAGTCTAAATTATATTTTTGTAACAATTTTAAATAAGTTCCATCGTTTTTAAATTTGTTAATTACTTTATTAAAATCATCTCTTAATTTAGTATTACCTTTTTGAAAAGCTATGCAAGTTCCAGATATTGGAGTTTTTGCGAATACTTCAAAATCATCATAATTTTTAGTATAACTCTTAGCAACGGCAGCTTCTAATACAAAACCATCAATTTTGCCATTTAAAGTAGATAATACAAGTGGAATGTATTCAGAATTTAAAAACGGAACTACGCCTTTAATATTAGATATTTCATCAGCTTGCAAAGTTCCTATTTGTGCGCCTAAAATAGCTCCTTTTTCAAGGTCTTTTAAAGAATTTAGCTTTTTATTACTTTTTAATTTGATATAGTGGTTTTCACTTTCTATTATTGGATTTGAAAACTCAACATTTTTAGCTCTTTTAGGTGTGTAACTCATACCTGATGCAATAATATCAATCTTTTTTGATTTTAACGCTAGAATTAAACCATCAAAAGACATTGGAATAATCTCAATTTTTATATTTAACTCCTTAGCAATTTCTCTTACTAAATCAATCTCAAACCCCACAATTTCATCATTTTCCATATACTCAAATGGTGGGAAATCAGGCGATAGACCAACTTTATAAATCTCTTGTGCGAAAAGCCCTAAAGCTAGCAATGTAGCTATAAAAATTTGTTTCATAATAATCTCCTAAAAATTAATAAAAATAAAAAATGTAAAAAATAAAAAAAATAGAATAAAAGAAGTGATAAGTTTTAACGCAGATTTAATTTATTTATTTGTAATTTTTCCATTTGTCCTCCTTAAAAATATGACTTATAATAATCAAAAAAGTAAAATATGTTAATTATAATATATGTAATTTTAAATTAAATATAAAAAATGTAACATTATGTAACATAAAGGAATAGATTATGAAAATAGGTTTTGTTAATGCTAAAGTTTTTACAGGTAAAAACGAAAATGATTTTATAAGCGAATTTAGTATAAAAAACTCTAAATTTTGTGAAATCAATAATGTAAATAGAAATGATTGCAATAAAATCATAGATTTAAAAAATGCCTGCGTTATTCCTGCATTAAGCGATACTCACACGCATCCAACATATGTATCACAAATAATAGATAGTCTAGCTTGCACTAAACCTTATGTGACAAATATTCCACAATTAATAGAATTTTTAAAAACTTCACCAAATTATGGTAAGGAAAATAAATGGATTAAAGGTTGGTGTTATGATGAATCAAAACTAGATGAAAAAAGAGCTCCTACTATAAAAGATTTAGATTTGATAAGCTCAACACAACCAATTTTTATATTAAGAAGTTGCTGTCATTCTTGCGTTTGCAATTCTAAAGCATTAGAGCTAGCAAATATTACAAAAGACACAAAAGAGCCTAAAGGTGGAAAAATAGGCAGATTTGAAGATGGCACTCCTAATGGTATTATGTATGATTTAGGTGCATCTATGTTAATTCGCAATGCAATGGAAAAAGAAAGCTTAGAAGATGAAGCAAAAAAATTAGTAAAATTAGGCGAAATTTATGCAAGTTTAGGAATAGTAAATATTAGCGATATGATGTGTTATTCTAAACCTTTAAAAGCTTATGAATTATATAAATTAGCAAAAAATATGGGTTTAAAACAAAGAGTTAGTTTATATCAAGTTTATAAAGACGCTAAAGAATTTGGCTTATTTAAAAGCTTAGAAGATATTAAAACTAATGGAATTAAATTCTTTGTAGATGGCACTATTTCATCACAAACTGCATTTACTCATAAACCTTATAAAAATAGCGACAATTATGGGGATTTAGTATGTAATATTAATGAAATTAAAGAAGCCATTGATTTTGCCAAAAATAATAATTGCCAAATAAGTTTTCATCTAATGGGAGATAAAGCTATAGATATAGTAATTGATAATCTTACAAGCTATGAAAATTGGTTAAAAGATTATCCTAGCGTTAGATTTGAGCATGCTTCTATGCTAAATTTAAAACATATTGAAAAAATAAAAAAGTTAAAAGTAAAAATTGCTATAAGCACACAACCAATATTTCAATACGCTGAATATACAAGCTATGAAGATGCGTTAGAAGATGATAGATTTAATTCAATTTGTGCTTTAAACACATTAAAAGAACATTTAGATTTAAGCATTTCAAGTGATGCACCAGCTACAATTCATCACGAGCCTTTTAATTTATTTGTAAGTATTAATGCAGCTGTTGTAAGAACTAATCCTAACGGCAAAAACTATAATAAAAATGAAGAAATATCAGTTGAAGATGCAATTTTAATGCTAACTAAAAACTCACAAAATATCCTAATGCTAAAAAATTGCACAACTATTGAAGATGGTAAAAGCGCTGATTTTATTGTCTTAGATAATGATATTTTTAGTATTGATAAAACAAAAATAAAAGATATAAAAGTTCATCAAACTTGGCTAAAAGGCGAAAGAATTTACTAATCCTTTTTCAAGGATTAGTTTAAATTATATTTTTCTAATAATTTTAAATAAGTTCCATCTTGCTTAAATTTCTCAATAGTTTTATCAAAATCATCTCTTAATTTTGTATTACCCTTTTTAAAAGCTAGGCTCATTCCTTCAATACTAGAAGTAGCAAAAACTTCTAAATTTGGATACTTTTTCATATAACTTTTAGCGACTGGCTCTTCCATTACAAAACCATCAATTTTACCATTTAAAGTAGAATTAATAAGCACTATATATTCTTCGTTTAAATACGGCTTAACACCTTTTAAATTAGTTATTTCGTCAGCTTGAAGAGTGCCTATTTTTGCCCCAATTATTGCACCATTTGATAAATCATCTAAAGAATTTATTTTATCATTTCCTTTTAACTTCAAATAATAATTTTTGCTATCAAATATGCTTTTTGTAAATTCAGCATTTTTAGCTCTTTGTGAAGTGTAACTCATACCTGCTGAAATAATATCAATTTTACCCACTTTTAAAGCCGCAATAAGCCCATCAAATGGCATTGTAACAGGCTCAACCTGAATATCTAACTCCTTTGCTACTGCTCTTACTAAATCAATCTCAAATCCTACAATTTCACCATTTTCTATATAATCAAATGGTGGATAATCATATCCTGTGCCAACCTTATAAATCTCTTGTGCGAAAAGCCCTAAAGCTAGCAATGTAGCTATAAAAATTTGTTTCATAATAATCTCCTAAAAATTAATAAAAATAAAAAATGTAAAAAATAAAAAAAATAGAATAAAAGAAGTGATAAGTTTTAACGCAGATTTAATTTATTTATTTGTAATTTTTCCATTTGTCCTCCTTAAAAAAATTGCTTTATAATAACTTTTTTTACAATAAATTAAAATAAATTCTTCAAAAATATTTTAAAATTGTATAAATTAGTAACAAAAGGAGAAAAAATGAAACTAACAAACAGAGATTTTCTAACTTTAAAAGATTTTAGTAAAGATGAAATCCTAGCACTTATTAAATTTGCAAAAGAGCTAAAAGAAAAGAAAAAGCAAGGTATAACAGGCAATCATTTGCAAGGAAAAAACATAGCTTTAATATTTGAAAAACCATCAACTAGAACAAGATGTGCATTTGTAGTAGCTTGTAACGATGAAAAAGCTTATCCTGAATATTTAGGTGCTAACGATATACAATTAGGCAAAAAAGAAAGCATACAAGATACCGCTAGGGTATTAAGCAGAATGTTTGATGGCATTGAGTTTCGCGGCTTTAATCAAAGTGATTTAGAAACCTTAGCAAAATATAGTGATGTTCCTGTTTGGAATGGTTTGACAAACGAATTTCATCCAACTCAAATTCTAGCCGATATGCTAACTATTTACGAGCATTTTAACAAACTAGAAGGGCTTAATTTTGCATATATTGGAGATGGTAGAAACAATATGGCAAATTCTCTTATGATAGGCTGTGCTAAATTAGGATTAAATTATATAAATATTAGCCCTAAAGAACTTCATCCTGATAATAAATTAATAAATCTTTGCAAAAGTTTTGCGAATAACTCAAGTATAAAAATCAGCGATAATATTGAAGATATTAAGGGTGCTGATATTATATATACTGATGTTTGGTGCTCTATGGGAGAAGAAGAAAAAGCAAAAGATAGAATAAATATTTTAAAACCTTATCAAGTAAATGATGAATTGCTTTTAAAAACTGGAAAAAATACAATAATAATGCACTGCTTACCTGCAGTAAAAGGTAATGAAATTACAGAAAATGTATTTGAAAATAATGCTGATATAATTTTTAATCAAGCAGAAAATAGAATGCACACTATAAAAGCTGTTATGATTGCTACTATTTGTGATATAGATATATAATTTATTAAACAAATATAAAGCATTTGGGGTTATAATTACCCCTTTTTTAAAATTTAAATTAAAGGATATTTTTAATGTTTGAGTTGATTAGTGATTCTTTTAAGCAAGCGGTAAATAAATTAAAAACAATAGATGATGAAAAAGCGTTAAAAAACGCTATGGAAACTCTTAAAAAGTCTTTATTAAAGGCTGATGTTCATTTTAAGGTAACGAAAGAATTATTAGTTAATGTAGAAAATGAAGTAAAAGCAAAAGGAATCGGTCAAAAGCATTTTTTAGATGCAATTAAAAATAACCTTACAAACATACTAACACCAGAAAATAAAATAAGCGAATTTAGATTTTCTCCAAGTGGTTTAACATCTGTAATGATGATAGGCTTACAAGGTGGTGGAAAGACAACTAGCACGATAAAATTAGCAAATTATTTAAAACTTAGAAAGAAAAAAGTTCTAGTAGCAGCGTGTGATTTACAAAGACTTGCTGCGGTAGAGCAATTAAGACAATTATGTGAAGCTAATGAAATTGATTTATTTTCAATGGATAGCAAAGACCCTTGCGAAGTAGCGAAAAATGCTCTTAATAAAGCTAAAGATGGCTTATATGATGTATTATTAGTGGATACTGCAGGTCGTTTAGCAATTGATGAGCCTTTAATGAATGAATTAGCTCGTGTAAAAGATATAATAAATCCTTATGAGAGTTTTTATGTAGCTGATGCTATGAGTGGTCAAGAAGGTGTAAAAACTGCAGAAACATTTAATGAAAAAATAGGCATTAGTGGTGTTATTTTAAGTAAATTTGATGCAGATACTAAAGGTGGGGTTGCTTTAGGTATAGCAAAATTATTAAATCTACCTTTAAAATTCGTAGGTATTGGCGAAAAGGTAGGAGATTTTGAGAGTTTTGTTCCAGAAAGAATTGTTGGTCGTATTATGGGAGAAGGCGATTTAGCAACTTTAATGGAAAAAACTTCAGCAGTTTTTGATGAAAAAGAAGCAAAAATCTTAAGCAAAAAAATCAAAAAAGGTGAATTTAATTTCAATGATTTTATAAACCAACTTGAAAGTGTAAAAAAATTAGGGAATTTAGGTTCATTAGTTGGAATGATACCAGGTCTTGGTGGCATTGCTAATAAAGTAAAAGATATAGATTTAGAAAGTTCTAAAGAAATGATACATATAAAGGCAATGATTAGCTCAATGACGCCAAAAGAAAGAGAAACTCCAAGCCTATTAAACAATGCTAGAAAAGCAAGAATTGCAAAAGGTGCAGGTCTATCTCAAATGGAAGTTAATAGATTTTTAAAACAATTTGAAAATGCGTCAAAAATCGCTAAAAAACTTTCAAAAGGTGGTATGAAAGGGTTAGGTTCTATGCTAAATCAAGGAAATTTTCCAAAATAATTAAAAATTTTTAAAGCTTTAAACTTATTTAAAGCTTTTTTATAGACAATTTTTGTTTATAAAAAATCTTTAAATCAATCAAGGAGAAAATAATGACAGTTGTAAGACTAACAAGAATGGGTAGAAAAAAGCGTCCTTTTTATCGTATCGTAGTAACAGATAGCAGAAAAAGAAGAGATGGCGGTTGGATTGAGAGTATAGGATATTACAATCCTATGAGCGAGCCTGAAACAATCAAATTTGATGCTGAAAGACTAGCTTACTGGAAAAGCGTAGGCGCTAAATTAAGCGATCGTGTAGCAAGAATTACAAAATAATGGTAAAAGAATTTATTTTTACATATGCAAAAACAATAGCCGCAAATCCTGAGCGGCTAGAAATTTTTGTAGAAGAAAAAGAAAATAACCTAATAGATATTGTTATTATGGCTACTAAAATAGATGCCGGAAGACTTATTGGAAAATCAGGAAAAATCATAACCGCAATTAAAACAATAGCAGTTAATCACAAAAATACTCAAAAATTAAATTATAAAATCACGGTAAAAACTTTTGATGAATAATCTAGTTTATGTTGCTAAAATTGGTAAAACTCACGGATTACTTGGTTTTTTAAAATTTCATAATAAAAGTGATTTTTACGAACAATTTAAACCTAAAGCTGAATTTTTTGATAAGAATGGTAAAAAATTCATAATTAAATCTTTTGATTTTTCAAATTCTTTAGTGCAATTTGTAGGATATGAAGATGTAAATAAGGCTAAAGAACTTGTAAATATGGAGCTTTACTCTAATATTGAAAATACTAGAAAAAATATTAAGCTTAAAAAAGATGAATATTTTTATTTTGATATTATTGGGTTAAAAGTATATCAAGATGATGAGTTTTTAGGTAGCGTTGTTGATATTTTAGAAACAGGAGCTAATGATTTATTAGAGATAAAAACTAGCGATGAATTAGCAAATTTAGGCTTAGCTAAGAGTTTTTACATACCTTTTCATAATAATTTTATAGTCTCAATAAGCGATATTATCAAGGTAAATAATTCTAAAAGTATTTTAGAAAATTCGTAATGAAATTTAATTTTATAAGTTTATTTCCAAATCTAATTGAAAACTATTTTAATGAAAGCATTTTAAAAATTGCAAGAGAAAAAGAGCTTATAAAACTACATTTTGACAATCCTAGAAATTATTCTACAAACAAACATAATAAAGTAGATGATACGAAAATCAGCGGCGGAGCAGGTATGCTTATGGCTTGCCAACCTTTATTTGATTGTTTAGAAAATTATAAAAATTCTCATATTATATTTTTAAGCCCTACAGGAAAACCTTTTAAACAAATTGATGCTAAAAGACTTGCTTTAAAAAGTGAAATTACTTTTGTATGCGGAAGATATGAAGGTATTGATGAAAGAGTGTATGAAAATTATGCTAATGAGGTTTTTAGCATAGGTGATTTTGTCCTAACGGGCGGGGAATTAGGAGCTCTTTGTATGTGCGATGCAATTGCTAGAAATATAAATGGAGTAATAAAACAAGAAAGCTTAGTAGAAGAAAGTTTTGAAAATTATTTATTAGAAGCTCCATCTTTTACTAAACCTTTTATATTTGAATATAAAAAAAATAATATTTTTAAGAAATTTTATTCAATTTCAAGTTTTGTTAAGGGTAATCACGCTAATATTAGCCTTTTAAAAAATCATCTATCGTTTTGCAAGACCAAATTCCACCGCCCGGATTTACTTGCTAAGCACAATAATTTAAGGAAAAACTATGAGAAATAAATATATTGAGCAGTTTGAAGCTAAACAAATTGAAGGAAAAAATATTCCTGATTTTAGAGCTGGCGATACATTAAAACTTGCTATTCATATTAAAGAAGGTGATAAGTCAAGGGTTCAAAATTTTGAAGGTATTTGTATAGCTCGTCGTGGTCAAGGCACAGGTGAAACTTTTATGGTTCGCAAAATTGGTGCAAATGGTGTTGGAGTAGAAAGAATATTCCCAATTTATTCTGATAGTCTAGAAAGTATTACGGTAGTTCGCCATGGTAAAGTAAGACGCTCAAGACTATTCTATCTACGCAGATTACGTGGTAAAGCTGCAAGAATTAAAGAACTTAAACGCTAATATTACGGAGATTTTTCTCCGTTTATAGAATTTCGTTTATAGAATGATTACAATACAAAAAGCTTCAGAAAAAGATTTAGATTTAATCTTAGAATTTATTAAAAAATTAGCTGATTATGAAAACTTATCAAGTAGCGTTGTAGCTACTAAAGAACTTTTAAAAGAAAACTTATTTATAAAACAAAAAGCTTATGTTTTAATAGCTTATTATGATTTAAAGCCTGTTGGATTTGCTTTGTATTTTAATAATTTCTCTACATTTTTAGGAAAATGTGGAATTTACTTAGAAGATTTATTCGTTGATGTTGAATACAGAAATAAAGGAATAGGAAAAGCACTTATAAAAGAGCTAGCTAAAATAGCCAATCAAAATGATTACGAAAGAATTGATTGGGTTTGTCTTAAAGACAACTATCCAAGTCTTGAAGTTTATAAAAAAATAGGAGCTAATACAAAAGATGAATGGCTACTACATAGACTTGAAAAATCAGATATAAACAACCTTTTAAACAATAAATAAATAAGTTATCTTAACTATGTATAAAAATCACTTAAAATATAAATAATAAGAAATTAAATCATACATTTAAAATTCTTAAATTAATACCTTAGCTAAATCAATAATTTAATAACTTTTAAAATCACTAATTATTGTTTAGTTTTAGATTTTTAAACAATTCTAGCTAAATTACTTTTAGTATTATAAGCTTTTATTACCTATAAATATTATAAGCGTTTAATAAAACTAAAAATACTCATAAATACATTTATTTTTCAAATTCCAAAACAATTAATAATCAAACCAACCATATTTATAACCACCTTATAAAGCGTTATAACTAATTTACAATAAAATAAAAAATAATTAAATAAATTATTTCTTAGGAGTTATAAATGAGAAACGATTTTTTAAAAATCAATGGAATAATCGCATTTTTATTAGTTGGGTTTTTGAATGCTTTTGTTGATTTAGGACATAAAATCATTATTCAAAACACGGTTTATAAGATTTATGATGGCAGCACGCAATTATTTTTAACCGCAATTATTAATGCCTTGATTTTATTACCTTATATTTTTAGCTTTTCAATATCAGGATTTCTAGCTGATAAATATCCTAAAAATAAAGTTATGAAAATAACTGCTTTAGCAAATATATTTTTAGTATCAATCATTTGTTTTAGTTATTACAATGGTTATTTTTATCTGGCCTTTATAATGACGCTTATTATGGGTATTCAATCAGCCTTATATTCTCCTGCTAAATATGGTTATATTAAAGAGCTAGTTGGTATCAAGCAACTTGCTATGGGAAATGGTGCTATAAATGCTGTTAGTATTGTGGCTATTTTGTGTGGAATGCTTGTATTTTCTTTAGGTTTTGAATTATTATTAAACGAGTTTAGCACGAGTAAGGATATATTAACTCAAGTAGCTCCACTAGGCTTATTACTAGTAGCTTTTAGTGTTTTAGAATTTATTTTAGCGTCTAAATTACCGCAGGTTAAAAGCGAAAATTCTAATTTAGCATTCAATAAAAACGATTATTTAAAAGGAGTTTTGCTTAAAAACAACCTTAGCTTAATATTTCAAAATAAAGTAATTTGGCTATGTATAATAGGAATTGCCTTCTTTTGGGCTATTTCTCAATTATATTTAGTATCTTTTCCTGTATTTGCTAAGTTTCATCTAAATGAATTAAACACCTTTTATGTGCAAGGCGTAATGGCAGCTAGTGCAATAGGCGTTATTATAGGTTCAATAATTGCAGGTAGATTTTCTAAAAACTACATTGAATTAGGGCTTATCCCGCTTGGTGCTTTAGGATTATTTTTAAGCTCATTATTAATAAGCTTTCTTAATAATTTATTTGCCTTTGCACTTGTATTTTTTATATTTGGCATATCTGGGGCAATATTTACAATCGCTCTTAATTCTTTAATACAATTTAATGCTAAAGAAAATGAATTAGGTATAGTCTTAGCAGGAAATAATTTTATTCAAAATATTTTTATGCTAAGTTTTGTAATACTTGCTACTTTTTTTGCTTATTTAGAAATTGATGTTTTATATTTGTTTTATTTCATTGTAGTTGTGAGTTTTTTAGGCTCTTTTTATGTATTAATAAAACTGCCTTTTTCTTTAGTAAGAATAATAGTAAGCCTTGCTTTTTATCAAAAATATAGATTATTAGTAGCAGGGTTTGAAAATATCCCACAAAATAAAGGAGTGCTATTATTAGGCAATCATATTTCCTTTATTGACTGGGCTATTATACAAATGGCAATCCCTAAAAAAGTGCATTTTGTAATGGAGAGAAAATACTATCAAAAATGGTATATTAGAATGTTTATAAAGCATTTTGGAGTAATCCCTGTAAGCTCTGCTGCAAGTAAAGAAGCCTTAGAATTAATTGCAACTTATATCAAAAAAGGCGAAATTGTTTGTATTTTCCCTGAAGGAACTCTCTCAAGACACGGACATTTAAATGAATTTAAAAGTGGATTTGAATTAGCGTGCAAGGATTTAAGCGAAGATGATGGGATTATAATTCCTTTTTATATCCACGGGCTTTGGGGTAGTTCGTTTTCAAGAAGTGATGAAGAATACAATTTAAGAAATAAAAAAATCGGTAAAAGAGAAATAGCAATAGCATTCGGAACAGCCCTTAGCATACATTCAAGTAAAGAATTAGTAAAAGCTAAAGTGTTTGAACTATCATTCTTAGCTACAAAAACTCAAAGCGATAATCTAAAAACAATAGAAAAAGCCTTTATCCTAAGTGCTAAAAAATACTCACAAAATATAGCGATAAACGACCCTTTAGCAGGAGATATAAGCTACAAAAAATTCCTAGCATTAAGCCTAGTACTTAGTAAAAAAATCCCTAACGATGAAAATATAGGCATATTATTACCTGCTTCATTTGCTTCAACGCTTGTAAATCTAGCTAGTTTATTTGCTGGAAAAACCATAGTAAATCTAAATTACACCGCAGGAATAAAAGCAATCAATCAAGCAAAAGAAAGTGCAAATATAAAGCATATTTATACATCATCTAAATTCTTAGAAAAGCTAGAAAATAAAGGCTTTAAATTAGAATTAGAAAATGTAAATATCATTTATTTAGAAGATTTAATAAAAGCAATAAAAAAAGAAAAGTTAGATATTATCTTTAAACTCTTTTTAATAAGTATCTTGCCTAGCTTTATATTACAAGCCTTATTTACTAAGAATTTAAGCAATGAAAAAACAGCTGCGATTTTATTTAGTAGTGGTAGCGAAGGAATGCCTAAAGGAGTTATGTTAAGCCATAAAAATATTTTAAGCAATATTGCTTCAATTTCTAGCATAATTTGTGCAAAAGATGATGATGTAATACTCTCATCTTTACCGCCATTTCACGCATTTGGACTAACCGTTACTACCTTTATGCCTTTAATAGAAGGGATAAAAAGTGCAACTTGCGCTGACCCTACCGATGCTTTAGGCGTTGCAAAAACTATAGTAAAAAATAATGTTAGCATTATGTGTGCAACTTCTACATTTTTAGGAATTTATGCAAGAAATAAAAAAATAGATGAAATTATGTTTGATAGCCTTAGAATTGTAGTTGCAGGTGCTGAAAAATTAAAGCCCGAGATTAAATCAGCTTTTGAGCTAAAGTTCAAAAAAAATATTTACGAAGGTTACGGAGCTACCGAGACAACGCCTGTTGCAAGTGTGAATTTACCTAATAAATTTGATAGCACATATTGGCAACTACATAGAGCAAATAAAGATAAAAGCGTAGGTATGCCTTTACCTGGCACTGCTATTAGAATAGTTGATCCACTAAGCTATGAAGAATTAAAAGCAAACGAAGATGGACTTATTTTAATAGGCGGACACCAAGTAATGCAAGGATATTTAAATAATCCTGAAAAAACTGCCGAAGTTATAAAAGAAATAGACGGCATTAGATGGTATAACACAGGGGATAAGGGACATTTAGATGAAGATGGATTTTTATACATTGTAGATAGATATTCAAGGTTTGCAAAAATTGGTGGAGAGATGATTTCTTTAGGACTTGTTGAAAGCGAAGTTGCTAAAGTGATTAATAATGATGAAGTAAAACTCTGCTCTACTTCTTTAGAAGATGATAAAAAAGGCGAGATGGTAGTTTTATTAATTGAATGTAGTGAAGAAAAATTTGATTATTTTGTAGATTTAATAAAACAAAGCGAAATACTAGCAATTTATAAACCTAGTAAATATATTTTGATAAAAGAAATTCCATTATTAGGCAGTGGAAAAGTAGATTATAAAGAAGCAAAAGCCCTAGCTAAAAGTATTTTAGAAAACAATTAATAAAATTTATACTAAAAGGAAGAGTAACTTAAACTCTAAACCTTTTAGTTTTGTAATACTAATTAAAGTTTTGCTAATTTTTGAATATTAAAGTATCAAATGAAATTCTTAATTATTTTGAGATGCAAAATATTTTAAGTTTTATTTATGCGTTTTTAATATTAAATCAACATATTTAATTCATTTTCTAAGACAGATTTTGGAGTAAGTGATATAAATTTTTTAACCATTTTTCCATCTTTATCGTAAATAAACATAGCAGGCACACCCCAAACACCACCTACTACATTGCTTAAATACTCAACATCTAAACTCTCATAAATAGTAGCAAATGTAACACCTTTTAAACTTTCTTTTGCCATATCATAATCTCTCATACCACCTAATACAGCAATAATTTTATAATCCTTACTAAGCTCATTTAAGATAGGAATTTGTTTAGCACATACACCGCAATCCTTTGTGTAAAAAAACAACATAAAAGGCTCATTTAATCCCTTTAATGCTTGTTCTTTCGCACTATAACTTAAATGTATTGGCTCTTTTGAATTTAAAGCTAACATTGCTTCATCTTTACAAGCACAAAGTAAAAATATGAAAATTGCTAGAAAAAATCTCATAAATATTCCTTAATCTTATTAGTTAAAAATTCCAAACTTCTATCGCCTAATACTTTATCCACATAAACTCCATCTTTTAAAATAAATAAAGTCGGCACAGCAAAAATATCATACCTACTCCAGCTAATGTCTTCTTCATCTTTTAAAAAAATCATATTTGAATATTGGTGTTCTAATTCGTGTTTTTTAATAGTATTTAAATCATCAATAGAATTAATTGCATAGATACTAATATTATTTTCATTCGCAAATTCATTTAATCCAGCCATTACTTTAAGACAAGCAGCACAACCATTTTGCCAAAATTCTATCAATTCTATACCTTGTCTTTTTAACTCTATTTTATTTAAAGCTGTAGTTTTTGCAAGAATATTAGGAGCTTGTTTATTTAATACTAACTTATTATCTTCGCAAGATACAAAAAACAAAAGTATTAAAACTATTAGAATTTTATTCATTCACTATAAGTCCATCTTTAATAGTAATTATCTCATCTCCATTTTTAGCCAAGTCAGGATTGTGAGTAATTAATATAATTGTCTTGCCTTCGCTTCTTAATTTTTTAAATATATCTAAAACTATTTCTCCATTTTCTTCATCAAGATTGCCAGTAGGCTCATCAGCTAATAAAATATTTGGATTATTAATAAGACTTCTAGCTATGCAAAGGCGTTGTTGCTGACCACCACTTAATTCGCTAGGTAAATGCTCTAATCTATCTAACAATCCTACTTTATCTAAGATTTTCTTAGCATCATTTTCTTCAATACTTGAATGATAATATTGAGCTAGCATAACATTTTCTAATACGCTTAAATAAGGTATTAAATGAAATTGTTGAAAAATAAGCCCTATTTTTTCTCTTCTTATTCTTTGTTTATCAGCTTCACTTAAATGAGTTACATTAATACCATCTAAAAAGTATTCGCCTTCACTTGCATTATCAAGCAATGATAAAATATTTAAAAGCGTAGTTTTTCCACTACCACTCTTACCTACAATACTAAGCCAACGACCTTGATTTAATTCAAAATTAAGACCTTTTAAAACATGGGCTTTATCAAATCTTTTATGTAAATTACTAACCTTAATAATACTCATTTATTCTCCTCTTAAATTACCTACTATATCTATTTGCAATGCTTTTTTTATCGGAAAATACGCAGCAAATGATGCAAAAAATAATGATATAAAAATTGAAAGTACAAAAGCACTTAATCTAAAATCTATACTAGCATTAAAAATAATATTGCCTAAAATCTGTGCTAAAAAATACCCACCAATAGTGCCCAATAAAGATGAAACAACAGCTAAAATAAATACTTCATAAGCAAATAATTTTGCTATATCTTTAAAACTAGCCCCAAGAGCTAAATGCAAGGCTATTTCTTTTTTTCTTGAAAAAATAATTGAACTAAGAGTTGTATTAACACTTGTTGAGCTAATTATTAAAATAACAATAGAAATCAAAAACATAAGACCTTTTATTTTTTCTAAAATTGCTCCTTCTTTTAAACTAACACTTAAAATTGGTTTTAATTCTGCATTATTGCTTACTGCTATTTTGCTAAGCTCTGATAGGTTTTCAAAATCATCATCAACTATTAAAGATACATAAGAATATTTATCATTAATACCTGATAAATCTTTAGCGGAATTTAAATTGATAAAAGCCATAGCATCAATCTCATCTCCAGTAGAAAAAATCCCTTTTATAATATAAGTTTTCTCATAAGGAATACCATTTTTTACTATTGTTAAAGGTAGTTTTTGATTTATGTCTTTTTTTAGCGTATTTGCTAAGTCTATACCTAAATAAATACTATTATCTTTTGAATATTCGCTTTGACTTAGGCTACCTTTTTTAACTAATAAAAACTTATTGATTTTTTTAAATTCATCAAAATCAACCCCAGCTACTATTAATTGCCTTGTAGAAAAAACAGGGCTAAAGTATAAATAAGGAGAATAAGCTAATAATTTGTCTTTACTAATTTTTGATTTAATCAAATTAGCTTCTTTAATATCTAAATAATCATCACTTTTAGAACTAATTAGCATATTTGCCCCGTAACTTTTAAGCTCTTTACTCATTTTATTGTCAATATCAAAATATATATTTAAAAAAGCATTAGTAACGCAAGTTCCTATAAAAATTGATATTAAAACTATTATTAATCTTTGTTTTGAAAAAACTATACTCTTTTTAACTTGTGTGAAAAAAAAGTTATTTACGCTCATATAACACCTCAACTATTTCAAGATTTACAAAATTCTTAGTAGCTATTAATGAGCCAAGTAAAGCCACCAAACTAGCAAAAAACATACAAATAAATATAATTATGAAGTTATATTCAATACTATGAGAAAAAATGCTATAAGATATAATATCACTTACAAAAAATCCAAACACAGCACCAAAAATACTAGCAATTAAACTAACAAACAAATAATCAATCGCAAAAACCAAATAAACTTGTAAATTACTAGCGCCTAATGCTTTAAACAAACCTATTTCTTTTTTTCTTCTATAAACATCACTATTTATTAAAGACGCTTCTGCAATACTTGCGACAATTAAAGATATGATAAAAATAATTCCCATTAGACCTTGAATTTTTTTAACGATAGAGCTTTCAGCATCTGCTACTTTACTAACAGCTTTTGCACTTGCTCCTTTATAATTTTCTTCAATTTGATATGCAATAGAGCTTACAAAAGCCGTGCAATACCAATTATCAAATTCCACTTGATTTAAACTCTTTATATCATATCTTGCCCTATGAGCTATGTCATTTTCTGGAATTGTTAGAGCTGATACTTCTGCTCTTTCATAAGTATTTGGCTCATTTAAAATATCATTTAATCTATCTATATTAATTAAAATTTTATCTTCATAATCACCCAAATTACTCACAATACCAACTACTTTTAACTCTACTTCTTTATCATTTATAAGCACTTTAAAAGTATCATTAGCTTTAAGATTTAAAGAATTTGCTAATTTTTCACTTATATTTACTTCATTTTCTAAACTATTATCATTTACAAAATTTAAATCAGTCTTTAAAAAAGGTAAAAGAGATAAAAATCCAGTATCAAATACCACGGTTTTATTACCAAATTTATCTTGTTCTATGACTAATTCTTTGTTAAAATATGTGCCTAAGATACTGATTTTTTTGCCTTGAAATTCTACTTGGCGTTGTTTAAATGGAGCTATTGCTGTTATATTATTTGACCAGAAAATATCTTTAATTTTTCTCAAATCATCAAGATTTAGGAATTTACTTTCGCTTTGTAATTTAAAGCTTTTATTACCAACTTCAATACTATAAGATGAGCCTTGTGGTAAAACACTAATATTTGCTCCATAATTTCTTAGCTCTTTTCCTAGCTGATTGCCAACCCCAAGAGTTATATTAAGCATACAAGCAAGGAGCAAACAAGCTAAAAAAATAGTCGCAAAACTTAATAATTTTTGAATAGGATTGCCTAAAATTGATTTTTTTACTATTCTTAAAAACATTTTTACTCCTAACTTCTTCTTTCAATCAAAAATAAAGCTTTATCACTTGAGCTTACAAATTTTGATGGGTCTTTTTTAAATTCTTGATAACTTTCAATAGAATTAAAATAATAACTAATACCATTATAAATATAGGTTTTCTTAGCTTTTGTGTTTAGAAATTTTTCTTTATTTACTGGGTCTTGAACTTGCATTTCAACTACTTTACTAAAATAGTTTTCCCCACCTAATATATCTTTTACTTTCACAATTATCTTATCGTTAATAACTTCAAATTTTAAAGGAATTGGATTGCAACCACCTTCTTTACCTACGCTAGGTAAAAATATCCTAACATTACAAGCTACACATAATAATTCATTATTTTTCATAACATAGCCATTATCCCCACAAATACTACAAGCATCAAATACTACTACAGGAGTTTGCTTACCTGCGTGGCGATTAATTATAAAAAATCTAATTTCCTTACCAGAGCTAGAAATATAAGCATAGCGATATAATTTACCATCTTGAATATCTTTAGCATCAAATTCAAAATAATCTTTATTTTTAGGAGTAATGATTTTTGGCTCATCAACTTGAATAGGTTTAGAATCTACTAAATCATAAAATAACATAACTAAAGCAGCACTAATACTTAATATAAAATGAATAGTAAAATGAGAATTTATACTAAAAGTTTTTGCGATATTTTTTCTATATTCTATGTCAAAATCACAAGCTTTTTCTCTATATTTTGGTCTATTTTTTAAGCAAGTGCCAACATAAATAATACCTAAAATCAAGCAGATATAATAATAAAACTCGGCATAATATCTACTCTTAGTAATATAACTAAGCAAAATAGAGCTATCACTAACTCCAATTCTAATTAGATAATACATAATCTCAGCAAAAGCAGTATTTAAAAACATAATTGCAAAAATTATATAAATACAAATTCTTGATTTTGAAAATGAATTTGAATTAGCAAAAAGAAAATTAATATAAAAAATAATACAAATAAAAATAGCTAATAAAATAAAGCCAAAATTTAAAATCCCTTGAGTATCTAACAAACTTGATGAAAATATAGGATAAGCAACTGATAATAAAAAGTATTTTAAAGAAGCTGCTAAAGATATAAAAAAGCTTAATATATAAGCAAATAAAGAATTATTTTTAAAAATTACTAATTTAATTAAGCTAAAAAATAAAGTAACTAATAAAATTATATTAGCTGTTAATACTCCTATTCTATCTACTTTTTCATAGTGGAATATATAAAATAAAATATATCCAAAAATAAAACCAACTAAAGTAAAAATAATATTTAATTTTAATGATGAATTTTTAGCATAAAAAGCTGTAAAAAAACTAACTAAAAAGCACTCTAAAAATATATGCACAAAATATATACTCATTATTGTCCTTATTTTTGTATATTTTTTATAGAAAGCCTAAGCTTTCTATATTTTAAGTTTTATTTATCAGGTGTTCCTGTGTATTTGAATTTGTATTTAACGTTAAATGTATCAAACCACTCGCCAACACCTGTTTCTTTATCTACGTGGCGACCAAAACCTTGTTTTTCAGGATTATCAATTACAAATTCTAATTCATAATTACCAATTCCTGTATCCATTTTAATATTTGCACCATAGTGAGGACCATCATCAGCTACCATTGGCATAAGTTTTCCAACTTTTGTTTTACCATTATCAAGGTTAGTTAATTTATAGCCAATTGTAAGATATGGCATCCAAAAACCTTCAGGAAAACCATTTGGATTTTCTTTAAGAGCGTGAATGTCAGCTTCTAAGTGAATATCAGCTAAAGACGCTGCTAAATCAATACCTCTTGGTTCCATTTCAATTGGTTGAAGATACACAGCTGCTATTTCCATTCCGTGTAATTTATAGCTTTCTGCACCATCAATTGTAGGAATTTCAACTTCTCCTGCAAACACTGAAGACGCTAAAAAAGCACCTGCTACTAAACTAAGCAATGATTTTTTCATTGTTTCTCCTTTGATTTGATTTGCATATAAACAACTCCTCCTATTAATAGGACGAGGATTATTGCCTGTAAAATTAAGCTCTCATAATAAGGATATAATCCTAACCAAGTAATGCTTTCAAATTGCATTGGTATGAGATGTGGAGTTAAGACCTTGCCCTCAACAAGTTCCATAATCCCTTTGCCTGTAAAAGCAAAACACATATAAAAAATAATAATTGAGGTTATTAAGAAAAATTGTTTTATAGGAATTCTAATTGCACCAGCTTTAAGTAAGAAATATAAAACTACTAATATAACAATACCAAGAGCTAAACCACCTAAAACAGCACTAAGTCCAGCACTAGAACCAGAATCAATCAATAATGCTTGATAAAACAATATTGTTTCAGCACCTTCTCTAAATACTGCTAAAAACACGGTCCACCATAATGTTTTAGCACTGCCATTTGTAATAGCTAATCTTGCTTGCTCTTTTAAATTACTTGCATATTTTTTATTTCTTGCATTACTAAGTAGCCAAAAGCCAACATAAAATAATAAAACAACAGCAATTAGCATTGTTACACCTTCTATTAGCTCTCTACTTTGTCCTGAATTTTTAATAAAATATGAAACTATAAAAGCAGTGATAAATGATAAAACAACACCACTACCAAGTGCTGAATAAGCTATATTTAATCTGTCTTTATTACCGCTTTGAATAATATATGAAATTATTGCAACTACTATTATTAAAGCTTCTAAACCTTCTCTTAAAATAATAGTAAGTGATGATATAAATAAAAACCAAACACTTGTATCATTGATTTTATCTAACTGACTTTCAATTAATTTGTTTAACTCATCAAAATTAGCAATTAACTCATCTTTAGAAGCCTTACTTTTAATTAGTGCTGTTCCTTTAGTAAATTTTGCTTCTATTTCAAGCTTTATATTTGAATTAACAGCACCAATTTTACTCTCCATTCCTTTTGCTTCAAAAATATCTAAATATATATTTTGAAGAGCATCAATACTTGCTTTTTCTCCCATTGTTTCATAGTCTTGAACTATTTTATTTAAAGCTATTTTAATATCAGTTGCAACTTGAGTATAATCTACATTCTTAGTCTCATCAACATATCCAACTAATTTTAATTTATCTAAATTACTAGCATCTATTTTAGTCATTACATCAAATATAGAATCTAATATCTCTTCACTTCTAGCTCTCATATCGCTTTCAGTTACTTTTCCTTCGCGAATATCACTGCCAAAACTTCTTAACTTGCTTCTCATATTAAGATTTTTTGTTGCATTTATTAGAATTTCAATATTTGTATTTATATATATTTCTTCTCTTGCAACGCCAATTGTATCAGCTGCTTTTGTAAATTCTCCTTGCTTATTGTATTGAATAGCTTCGTCAAATTTCTCACTTAATAAATCATATACATATTGTAATTTCGGGTCAATCGCAGCTGCTGCTTGAAGGTCTTCTAAACTATCATAAACTTCTTTTTGCATAGTTGGTTTTGTGATTTCTCCACTTGCTTCTTTGCTAAGATGGGCTAATTCTGCTGCTTTTTGTTCTTCACATTTAGTTTTTGCACTATTTTCATCTGCTCCAAACATCATCTCACCTTCAATGCAAGTTTTTAACAAATTCTCTCTTGCATTCATTTCAGCTTTTGCTTTATCATAATTTGGATCAGATGCTACTGCAACTATTTTAAAGCCATTTTGTATAACTGGCGTTACTTCTTCTAAATCAAATATCAAACCATCTATTAAAGCTTCAATTTTGCCTATATTTTCTCCACGCCCATAATAACCACGAAGATTGGTAAATTTTCTCTCCATCAAATAGCCTTTTCTACCAATATTTCTTCCAATAGGACCTTCCATATTTTCAAAATGTTGAAAATAAGCTTCACTTGCAAGTTGTCTTGCAGTTTTTGCATCACCTTTTTTATAGGCTTCTAAACCTTTATTTAGCTTTTCTATAATTAAATCTTTTTCCTTGAAATAATCAACATCATCTCTAGCTATTAAAGATATACAAATAGCAAAAATAAGCAAAAATATTTTTTTCACAAGATAACCTTTATAATAATTTTACTCATTATTGTATGAGTTATAAATAAATAAAATCTAAATGATACTTATTATTTTTTTCATTATTATCAATTAGAATTAATGTTGATAAAAATAATTTATTCTTATTAACCATTTTTAATAATTCGCTCCTACAATTTCGCGACTTTTTTAAAAGGAGATAAAAATGAAAAAAGTATGTTTGTCATTAGTTGCCTTTATAGGCCTTAATTTATGTGCTGCTGAAATTCCTGCAGTTGATGTTTTAGATTGCAAAAGTGCTGAATGTATTAATGGCGCAAAAGCTGAAAAAATATTAGAAAAAAGTGAGCAAAAGGTAGTAGAAGAAGTAAAAGCTAAAGAAGAAGTGGTAAAACAAGTTAGCGATAAAGTAGAAGAAAAAAAAGAAGTAGTTAAAGAAGAAGTAAAACAAACAAAAGAAGAAATTAAAAAGGCAAAAAAAGAAGCTAAGAAAAATAAAAAAAGTAAAGAAGCTAAAAAATCAAAACACAACAAAAAAGAAAAAGTAGAAAACAAAAAATAATTTATACTTACGATTTAGCTAATGCTAAATCGTAAAATATTTAATTAAAAAATCCCAAAATATATGATTTTAAATTCTCAAAACCACTTATAAAAATTACAATAATTACAATAGGAATAAAATATTTTATATAATAAAACCAAGCTTTATAAAGTGGATTTTTAAGTTCATAATTATTGCTAATTTCTCTTAAAGCTTCATCTTTACCTAAAACAAAAGCAACATAAATTACACAAAGTAAAGCTGTAATTACAAATAAAATATTTCCACTAATAAAATCAAATGTATCAAAAATATTTCTTCCATAAATTAAAACATTATCAAGCACTCCATAACTTAATAAAGCAGGAATATTTCCTAATATAAAAATTCCACCTAAAACTAAATTAATCGCTGTATTTTTTGAGATTTTAAATTTTTCTTCTAATACAGAAATAATTACTTGATAAATAGGCAAACTCGTAGTAAGTGCAGCTGTTAATAATAAAATAAAAAACACTATAGCAAAGAAATCCCCAAAATGCATATGAGAAAACACTATTGGCAAGGTTTTAAATACTAATGATGGACCAGCATCAGGACTTAATCCAAAAGAAAATAAAGAAGGAAATATCATAAATCCTGCTAAAACCGCTACAAGAGTATTTACAATACCTGTAATAATTGCTGTTTTTAATAAATCCTCGCCTTTATCAAGATAACTTGATAATGTAATCATAACCCCAAATCCAAGCGATAAAGCAAAAAATACTTGTCCTATAACATATAAAAATATACTAGGTGTAATCTTGCTAAAATCAGGATATAAATAAAACTTAATCCCTTCAATTGCCCCATCTAAAGTAACATTTCTAATAACCATAGCAATAAGACATAAAAACAAAAGCGGCATTAGATACTTAACAGAACGCTCAATTCCATCAATAACTCCACGCCTTAAAATAATCCAATTAATAAATACAAAAATAAATGTATAAATTCCTATCATTAAAGGGTCATTTTCTATATTTTTTTGATAATGTAAGCTAGTTTGCTCTGCTGTAATTACTGAAGTTAAATCAAGCCCGCCTAAATTAAACATAGACATAATAATATTGACAATATAGCTAATTACCCAAGCACCTAAAACCATATAATAAGCCATAATCGCATAGCTTCCAAATAGCCCTAAATACCCAACAAATTGCCATTTTTTACTAAAACAATCAACGCTATTTTTATGCATTCTTCTGCCTATTATATTTTCTACTAAGATAATAGGAACACCGACTAAAAACATAGCTATTATAAATAATAAAACATAAGCACCACCACCATTTTCTCCTACCATATAAGGAAATCTCCAAGTAGCTCCAAATCCAATAGTAGCACCTGCAACGGTTAAAATATATGTAAGTCTATTACTCCAAGTAAGTCGTTTCATAATGTATCCTTTTTTGAAAAAGGATACATTTTATACAAAAAATAATGATAATTTCAAGTTTTTTTAAATAAATTTTACAAATAAAAATCCTAAAGCAACGCTTAAAGCAATCATTAAAACGCCTGGAATAAAGAAAGAATGGTTAAATACATACTTTCCTATCCTAGTAGTTTTTGTATCATCCATTCCAACCGCACCAAGTAATGTTGGGTAAGTTGGTAACACAAAGAGTGCTGAAACTGCTGCAAAAGAAGCGATGATTATTTTTGCGTTTTCTGGGTTTTCATTTAATGCAAGTGCAACAATTACTGATGGAACTATTGCTTTAGCAGTTGCTGCTTGAGAATATAAAAGCATACTAGCAAAGAAAAAGGCAAAAGCTAATAAGAATTGATATTGTTCTACTAAGCCTTTAGCAAATTCTTTTATTTCATTACTATGAGCGCTTACATAAGTATCTCCTAGCCACGCAACACCTAAAACACAAACACAAGCATTCATACCGCTCTTAAATACACTTGTTTCAATGATTTTTGAAGTATTGATTTTAGTGCTTAATACAATAAAAGTAGCAATGCTAAGCATTACACACATAATAGCACTATCTCTTGGGATAATTATCTTATCAGCTTTTAAGCCTGAAATATAAGTCGCATAACAAACAACAGCTAAAACGCCAATAACAAAAATCGCAACGCTAGTCTTAGCACCTTTAATAATCTCTTTTTGAGTGCTTTGTTTTTTTGCTATTTCACCTTTTTTAAGTAATTCTTGATAATACTCATCAGAACTTAAATCAAGATTTGAAAACTTAGTTACCAAAAACGCACTAAGCATACAAGCTAAATAAGTGCTACCTATCCAAATGCTTAATAATGTTAAATAAGAATACCCAAAAGGCTCAAGCACACCACTAAGATAAACAACAGCTGCACTAACAGGACTTGCAGTAATTGCTATTTGACTTGATACAACTGCAAGACTAAGTGGAGCTTTTGGCTTAATATTTTGCTCTTTTGCAACCTCAACAATTACTGGTATCATAGAAAACGCAGTATGCCCTGTCCCTGCTAAAATAGTTAAAAAATAAGTAATACTAGGAGCTAAATAATTGATTTTTTTAGGATTTTTCCTAAGTATTTTTTCAGCAATATGCACCAAATAATCAAGTCCACCTGCTAATTGCATAGCCGAAATTGCTGCAATTACTGACATAATGATTAAAATTACCGAAGTTGGAATTTCGCCTGGTTTTATACCACACAAAATACCTAATAAAATAACTCCAATCCCACCAGTATAGCCAATCGCAATTCCACCAAGTCTAACACCTAAAAATATAGCCGCTAAAACTATGGCTAAATCCAAAAATCCAACAACATTTGCAAAAAGCAAAAAGCAAATCGCTACAACAATCCAAACATATTTGTTTTTCATTTTAACTCCTTTAAAATGCCAATTTTACACATAATTATTTTAATGTTTTATAAAAATTAAAAGATTTAAATTTTAAAGAATAATTAAAAAGAAAAATTAGGAATTTAAAATCAAATTCCTAATATAATTTAAAATAATTGCTTATGTTTTATAGCATTAGCCAATAAGCCAATAGTTGTGCCATTATGAGCAAATGCAGTAGCTGCTGGGCTTAATAAACCAAGTGTTGCAGCACCTAATATGAATGAATTAACCCATACCGTTGTGCTAAAGTTTTTATCAATTTTTTTCATAGTTTCATTAGCTATAACTTTTGCTTCTAAAATACAAGCAAAATCATCTCTTAGTAATCCAATATCAGCACTAGCTTTTGCTAAATCAGCACCTTTTTGCATAGAAATTCCAACATCAGCCTGAACTAACGACGGAGCGTCGTTTATACCATCGCCTATAAAGGCTACTTTTTTGCCTTGTGCTTTTAAACTAGCTAAAATATTTGCTTTATCTTGTGGTAAAAGCTCTGCATAAACCTTATCAATTCCAAGTTCTTTTGCAACTTCTAAAGCCCTACTTTCAATATCGCCTGTTAGCATTACTAATTCTTTTACGCCGTTTTGCTTAAGCTTTGCTAAGACTTCTTTAGCATTGCTTCTAATTTCATCTTTCATAGCAATTACGCCTAATAATTCTTTAGATTTTGCTACATATAAAAGAGTTAAGCCTTTATCTAAAAGCTCTTTAATATTTGCATTAGCCCTAGAAAAATCAACACCTTCATCATCTTCTAAAAAGTGCCTTGAGCCAATTATTACTTCTTCATTATCAATGCTAGTTTTAACGCCGTGTGCTACTATAAACTCCACTTCTCCGTGATTAATATGAGAAAATCCACGCTCTTTAGCAGCCTTTACTATAGCTTCTGCAACAGGGTGAAAATAATGCTCTTCTGCACTTGCACTAAGATTTAGTAAGGTTTTTTCATCATATTTTGGACTAAATACATGAACGCTTTCAACTTTTAAATCTCCATAAGTTAATGTGCCTGTTTTATCAAATACAAAAGTATCAACCGAGCTTAAATTCTCTAAAGCTGTGCTACCTTTAAGCAATATCTGTCTTCTTCCTGCATAAGAAATAGCACTTTTAAATGCCACAGGAGTTGCTAGTTTTAAAGCACAAGAATAATCAGCTTGAAGCACACTAGCCATCGCTGCACTTCCTTTATATAAATATGCAAGTCCAGCAAGTCCTAAAGTAACAGGCACTAAACTATCTGCTAATTTATAAGCTTTTTGCCCTATTTTTGATTTTTCTTCTAAGCAATCTTTCATATAATGTAAAATCTTAGCCGTTGATGTATTTTCTCCAACGCTTTCAGCCCATATTTTAATACGACCTTCAACTATCACGGTTCCACTTAAAACCCTATCTCCACGACTTTTAGTAACTGCTTGGGCTTCTCCTGTCATAGAAACTTGATTAATACTAGCAATCCCATCAACAATATAACCATCAACTGCTATATTATCTCCTTGAGATACCACTACAATATCCCCTACTACCAAATCTTTTGCACTTTTTTTAACAAGCTCTTGATTAACTTCTACCCAAGCGTGAGTTATTTGTGGTTTTGCTAGTTCTTTTATCAAATCATCACTTTTTGCTACTACGCTTTCTTCAATATATTCGCCAATATTTAGCATTAAATTAGTGCTATTTGCTGCTTTATAATCTTTTCTATATAAAGAAACTCCTACCGCTGCTGCTTCTAATACTTTTGAAGTTAAACCATTTTCAATAAGTTCTAAAGTTCCTTCTTTTAATAAAGGCAATGCAGTTGCACTAGAAACAAAACCATCATAAATAGGGCTTGTTTTATAGCTATTTGCTAAAGCTAAAATAGATGAATAAATCATAGCCTTACTTGGAGTTTCTTTTGCTTTTTTTAATTGCTTAATTTCATAAGTGCTAAAAAAATCTAATATTTTTTGAGCTAAATTATTATCAATTTCTTTTGAACTTGTAAAAACTAAGCTTTTTGAAGCATTATTAACACTTACAAAAACACCAGAAAAATTAAGATTAAACTCACTTACTAATAAATGATTATCGCTTAGATTATTAAGCGTATTTAGCCTAATTCTAAGACGATTTTTAGAGTGATGAATAACCTTACAATTATTCTTGCATTGAAGCTTTTGCATCTTCTACTTGCTCTTTAAATTCTTCAATAGCAGCACTAGCAAAACTTTGAATTTTTGCAACACCTTTTGCTAAAGTATCTTTTGCATCTTTATTGCTTAATAAATAAGTAACCGCAGCACCAATTAAAATTCCTTTTACTAAAGGAGAGCCAAAAAGCCCTGTTCCTTGAGTTGTTAGCGAACTTAAAAAGCCTGTATTTTGATTGTTGTTTGCAGTATTATTTAAATTATTGTTTGAAACATTATTTAAATATGGATTATAAGAATAATTTTGATTGTTATATCCTTGATTAACATTGTAATTTTGATTATTGTTTAAATATGGATTATTATTATTTGTCATTTTATTTTCTCCTAAAAATTGATTAATTAAAATTCCACTAATTCCAGAAACTATTGCGTTTTTATAATCTTTCCTAGCTATATCATTGCTTGTTTTAATTGCAAAATAGCTAGTAACTCCTACCTTTAAACTTGCTTTTAAATCTTGAGTTGTAAAAAAATTATTAAGACTAGAGCTTAATAAATGATCACTCGGAACCCTATTTGATGTAAGCATAATTTTTACTTCTTAGAGCTTTTTTTAGCTACTTCTTTCTCGCATTTGCAACAAGGTTTAAGTTTTGAGATTTTTAAAATTGCATTTTCTGTCATTTTTCCTGCACTTTTTGCAAAATCTTGAGAATTAAACTCACTTATACTTTTTTTAATACTATCTTTTTTATTATAAATTGTTACTGCAGCTACGCCTAATGCTGCACCTAATATGAATGGAATTGGCATGATAATCTTCCTTTATTTTAAAATATCTTTTAAAAAATTACTAACTAAAGAATCTACATTAAATTCATTAGTCGCAAGGCTTTTTCTTAAAGCCACCTGATACTCATTAACCGAACTAGCCCAAAGTCTAAAAATAAGGTCTTTTAGCTTTTCATCTTTGCAAACATTAGCCGCTATTTTATAAGCTTGAACGATTTCAAATTCTTTTGCTAAAAGTAGCAAATAAGCATCATTTAAACTGCACTCAACTAATAAAGCATTATTATCGCTAATTAATAATTGATTTAATTGCTTTTTTGCATTTAAAATATCTTTTAAAATACCATCATTAAAGCAATTAGCATAATACTCATATAATTTTATGCTAGTTAAATCTAGCTCAAAAGCTCTTCTTATATCGCTGTTTTCTAGTTCTTGCAAAAACTCTTGGTTTTCAAATCTTAGCTCAAGCAATGTTAAGCTCCTTTAAAGCTAGGTTAATCTCATCAATGTTTTTTGCATTGATTAAATTATCAAGGCTTTGTTTTGATATGATTTTATCATCATATAAAATAGTAACCTTGCCTAAGATTTTATTAACTTTAACTTCATTAATCCCTTTTAGATTAAAAACTTCATCAATGTTGTAGCTTTCTAAGTCTTTTAATTCTCTTATCTTGCTAGATATATCAAGTCTTAATCTACCACTTGTGTGATGAGTGATTGTAATGTATTCTAAAACTTCACTTAAAACCTTAGCTTTATTCATTAAAAATCCTTTCGTTTTCAAAAATGATTGTAGTCCCTAAAACTTAAAATAAAATAAAATATATAAGATAATGATAATCAAAAAGTGGCAAAAACTCAATATTTATGCTATTTTGCTAATCTTTTCTATATTAAATTACTAAGGAATTTTATGAAAAAATTATTTTTTATCTCATTTTTTACAACATTTTTGCTATCAAATAATCTAATAAATGGCAAAGTTGATATTAGCATTCAAAATCCAATAATTAGTAAAAGCGAAATCACTTACACAAAATATCCGATAAATAATAAAACCTTATTAATTTTAGCCCCAAATTATCGCTCTAGTGGTAAAACTTTAAATATTACTTTAGATAATCAAGAATATAGCCTTAAAGTACTTGAAGGAGAATATAAAAAAGAGCAAATTAAACTTGCAAAGCCATCAATTATTAAGCCAAACAAAAAGCTGCAAGAAAGAATTGCTAAAGAATACGATGAAGCAGTGAAAATCTATGCAAAAAGCACCGAAAAAGTATATATTAATAAGCCTTTCATAATCCCTTTAGATAGCGTTATTACAAGCCCTTTTGGAAGTGCTAGGGTGTTTGAAAACACTCTTAAGAGTTATCATTCAGGCACTGATTTTAGAGCAGCAATTGGAGTTAGCATTCCAGCTAGTAATGATGGAGTAGTAGTTATTGCAAAAGATAGATATTATTCAGGTGGTAGCGTTGTGATTGATCATGGATACGGCATTTATTCGCAATATTATCATTTAAGCAAGATTAATGTAAAAGTGGGTGATTTTGTAAAACAATCAGATATTATAGGACTTAGTGGAGATACTGGCAGGGTTAGCGGGCCTCATCTTCATTTTGGAATTGCTATAAAAGGCGTTAGTGTTGACCCACTTGATTTTGTAAATAAATTCAACGCAAAGGCTTTTAATTGATTTTTAGCAAATATTTTGATACTTGGAGTAAAGAGTATTATAAAAAAGGTGTAAAAGTTGGTAAAGATGGTGATTTTTATACAGCTGTTAGTGTTGGAGAGCTTTTTGGCTTTTTGTGTGCTAAAAGATTTATTTTTTTAGTTGATGAAAAGATTTTAAAACTACCTATTGATATAGTAGAAATCGGTGCAAATGAAGGGTATTTATTAAAAGATTTTTTAACATATTTAAAAGATAAACGCCCTGAAATTTATAAGCAAATTAATGTGAAAATCATAGAGCCACACGACAATCTAAGGGCTTTACAAAAAAAGAATTTGAATGTGGAATTTAAACATTATTATTTTGATGATTTTAGTAGTGATAATGCCTTTTTTATCGCAAATGAATTATTTGACGCTTTTGCTTGTGAGCTTTATGATAATAATAAATTTGGCTTCGTTGAAAATGGCAAAATAATCTTTAAAGAGCATAAAAATAGTTATGAATATTTACAAGATAAACTTGAAAAACGCTTGGAATTTTCTCCTATGATATATGATTTTTTAAGTGCTTTAGATAAGAAGTGTAAGGAATTTTATTTTTTAACATTTGATTATTTTTCTACATATTTAAATGATGAGTTTAGTTTAAGAATATTTAAAAATCATCAATTAATTGACCCATTTAACGCTAATTTAGAAGAATTATTTGCAAATTGTGATATTACTTGGAATGTAAATTATGATGAATTGTGCTTTTATTTTGATAAACTTAATCTAAAACATAGCTTTAAAAAACAATCAAGAGCTTTGATGGAATTTGGAGTAGATGAATTTAGCGATATTAAATACGCAAATGCCATTAAATATCTATTTTTTGGCTTTAGCGATAATTTTCATTGTTTAGAATTTAATAAAAACATTAAAGGAGATTAAAATGGATAAAACAAGTAAAGAATTAATAAAAGTTGATGCAAATACTATCAACGAATTAGAAAACGAGCTTTCAAGTTTGCTTAAAACTAGAAATCAAGAGTTAAAAGAACAAATTAAAAAATTAAGCGAAGAGCAAAATAAATTTGAATATCAATTAAATGATAAATTAAAGAAAATTGAAAAAGCTAAAAGCGAGATAAAACCTAAGTCTAACGCAGCATTAATTACTTTATTAAGTATATTAATAATACTTGTAGTAATTGATGTCGGGATTAGAATTTTTGCTAATTAATCTAGGAAATTCCTAGATTAAATATAATAATCCTTGCAGTCTTTAAAATCGCAAAAAAGCACCGCATCAACACCTATTAAAGCGGCTTTTTCAATATCGCTAGTATCTTTTATAAAAGATAAAATCTTACTATCAAATAAATATTTTTCTGCTAAAAATACGCTGTCTTTTAAGATTTTAGCATTTGGGATAATGTATTCACAAAGTGCTGCATTTGATTGCAAAACTTCACTTAAAGTATCGCAAAATATAGCTCTTTTAATATTTGGCTTTGATAATATTTCTTCGCTAAATTTTACACAACTTACATTATTTACACTAAATCCTAATTCAAATTCTAAAGCTGTAAATTGATTTTTTATATAATCTAATCCATAAATTAACATTATTTATCCTTAAGTGCATTTTCTAAAAACAATATTTCATTTATATAATTTTTTTGCAAATATTCTAAATTAATTGAGATTTGCTCTAATTCTTCTAAATTATAATCATTTAATTTTGCTAATAATTCATCGTAATCTAAGGCGAATTCAAAACCTTTTGCAAAATTAATTTTAGTATTATTATAAATTAGTTCTAAGTCTTTTAAAATTGATATTTGATTTGATATTTTCTCTAGCATATTAATTAAAATTCTTTTTTATTTCATCTAATTCATCTTGGGTATATCCAGCCATAATTCTAGCGTTTTCATTCATATTTTTAATAGGTCTTATTAAGTGTTTGTATTCTAAGAGTAAATCACAAAAATTCTCATTTGTCCCACCTGCGTTTTTATACCATCTATCGCCTTTATTTACATGGCTTATTTCATCGTGTAAGATGATTTTTAAAACTTCTAATAATTTTGATTTTATTTGGTGTTTTGTGCTGCTTATTTTTTTAACCACAAAAGGATTAGCATCAAGCCCACAAGCTTCTAAATGCCTATGCACAACCCCCATTCTAACCTTAAAACTAGAATTAGTAGCTCTCATAGCGTCAAATAAATTAGTATGCACCCCAAAATCTCCGTATTTATATCCTAGCTCATTTAAAGCGTCGTTTAATAGACTAAAGTGTAAGCATTCTTCTTTAGCTATTTCTAAAAAATCACTCGCAAACAAAAGCCCGCCGGTATGATAAAATCTATAAGCAGCATCTAATGCAAGGTCAATTGCTGAATATTCAATATGAGCTATTTGGTGTAAGGTCTTTGCTAAAGCATTATCAGAACTTAGTTCTTTTGGTCTTTTAATCCTTGTTGGGTGAATAATCTCAAGGCTTTTTGCATAACTTGGCTCTTCTAAAACTAAAGGCTCGTATTCATTATAAGCTAGGTTATTGCTTAAAAAATCATCGTAAAAATCATCAAATTTAGCTAATTTTTTAGCATAATCACTCTCGCTTAAAACATCAAATAAAGTATGCGAATAATCTTTCATATTAGTCCTTAAAGCTTATAAATGAGATTTTTTATTTTATAAAATCTTTGATAAAAACATAGTTTTACCAAAGATTATTAAAAAGAATTTAAATAAATACTATTTAAATTCTTTTATTGTCTATAAATCTTGATTTTATTTTACGAAATTAATAAATATTTTGATTTACCAATATTTTAACTAAGTCAAATTTAGCTAGATTTTGCGATGGAATTTTTAATATATCTAATAGATTTTAATTTCACATTTGTGTAAATAAAGTGAAATTATTTTTTAAGGAGATAGCCATGAAAAAGGGCTTTACAATGATTGAGTTGATTTTCGTAATCGTAATTTTAGGAATTTTAGCAGCAGTTGCAATTCCAAAACTAAATGCTACAAGAGATGACGCAGAGATAGCAAAACTAAGCACAAATATCTCAACAATTATGGGTGATTTCGCATCTTATTATACCTCTAAGGGCAAATTAGAAGCTCAAGCAGATATTAAGAGAATGACAAACGTTGCTTTAGAAACTGACAACAAAACTTTAAATGTTAAAGGTAAAGGTTGTTTAACATTTACAATAGATACTAAAACACCTTCAAAATTAACAGTTGCTGCAGTAGCTAGTTCAGATACAGTATGCCAAAATGCATTAAAACTTAGTTCAGTTCAAAGTATTTTAACTAGTACTGATGCAACAACAGGTGCAACCAAAACAATTAAAGCTCCAAATGATTCTGTAGATTTTGACTTCGCTTCAAGTGGTGTAAGCTGGTAATATTAATTTAACTAAAATAATTTTTAGTTGCCTAGTTAGGTTTTTCCTAACTAGGCTTTTTTAAATTTGAAAGGATAAAGATGAAAAAAGCTTTTACAATGATAGAACTAATCTTCGTAATAGTTATTCTAGGTATCTTAGCAGCAGTCACGATACCTAAACTAAATGCTACGAGAGATGACGCTGAATTAGCTAAAGCAAATACAAATCTTACAACTTTAATTGGAGATATAACGAGCTATTATACTTCTAAAGGAATACTACCTACTAGTAATAATCCACAAGATTTAACAGGTGTTGCTTTATATCATAATAAAAGTTGTGAACCTGCAAGAGCTGGTGGTGCTGCTTGGATGAAAGTAAATAATACTTGTGAATGCTTATTACTAAAATTTGGGACTAATAGTAATGGCGAAGCCTTTTATTCTTTTTCAGCAAAAAAAGGTGCTGGCGATAAAGACCCTACTTGTCAAAAATTTATAGATAATATAAGTAATTCAGGTATATTTGGTAATGGTTATACAAATCATGATTTTAAAACACCAAAAAGCACTTTAGATACTTCGGATATATACTTTAGACTAGGTGGAAGTGGAGTATTATGGTAAAACAAGCTTTCACAATGATAGAGCTAATATTTGTTATTGTAATATTAGGAGCTTTAGCAGCAGTTGCAATTCCTAAACTAAATGCTACAAGAGATGATGCTGAAATAGTTAAAGCTAATCAAAATATTACATTATTAATAGGAGATTTAGCTAGTTATTACACAGCTCATAATGAGTTTGCTAAAGATATTAAAACAATGACAAATGTTGCTTTAGATAGTGGAGTTTATAAAGTTAAAAATAAGCCTTGTTTAGAAATAAGCCTTGATGATTATTATGTAGTAATAAAAAAATCAAAAGGTCAAGATAAGGTATGCGATATAGTATTAAATGACCCTAAAATAATATCAAACCTGACAGGAAGAATTTCAAAAACAAATAATAATTTTACAGATATTTCAAAAAGTGATATTATTTACATTCCTGTTGGTGGAAGTAATGTGGTGTATTAAGAATTTAAATTAGGAATTTTAAAATAAATTTCTTATTTTAAATTCCTACAATTTATTATTTATTCTTATTTAATTTTTACAATCAAGCTATAATGAAATCCACAAAATAGTCTTAAATTTCGTTATGTTGTTTAATTCTAATATTAACTAAATTACTTTTTGATATACTACACTACGAAAAAGCATTGATTTTGATATTAAAAATTACAATAATAGGAGTAAAAATGGGCGAAAACGATATAATTGCAACCAAACAACAAGTAAGAAAAGCTGGAGATAATATAAGAATAGGTATTGCCACTGAAAACGACTATGAGATAGTGTCTTTTTGGAGAAGTGTTCACGCTCAAATAATGTCAAGCTTTGCAACATCAATTAATAGAAAACTAAAAACAAATAAAATTACCCCTATAGTAGTAGCAAGAAGATTAAAAAGGCTAAATTCTGTTGAATACAAGTTAAAAAGATTTCCAGATATGAAGCTTGATAGAATGCAAGATATTGCAGGACTTAGGATAGTATTTACCAATCTTGACAATACTAAAACTTTTCAGCAAATTATGGAACAAACCTATCTTAAGGGTATAAAAAAATTTAAACTTTTACGAACTAGTGATTATATCAATAAACCAAAAGATGATGGATACCGCTCAATCCATCAGATTTATGAATATCAAGATACGACAAAAAGAGCCTTAGAATTGCAACTTAGAACACAATTGCAGCATTTTTGGGCTACAGCAGTGGAAGTTTTAGGAATAACTAGTAAATCAAAAATCAAGCAAGGTGAAGGGGAAGAACAATATAAAGAATTTTTTAGATTATCAAGTGCTTTGTTTTGTATGATAGAACAAACAAAAATTCACGAAAATTATAATAAATTTACACAACAAGAAATATGCCAAAAGATTTTAGAACTAGATAAAAAATACAACATATTAGCAATGCTTTCTGGACTTTTAGTATCTAGCAAAAACATTGAAGAATTTCAAAAAAAGATACATTATTATTTTGTAATAGACCTTGATATGAATACAAGGCGTTTAAGGATTACTGGATATAAAAAATCAGATTTTGAAAAAGCTAAAGAATATTATGATTTTTTAGAACAAAAATCAAAAAATGCAAACAATACTGATGTAGTGCTTGTATCATCAGACAAAATTAAAACACTAAGGAAAGCCTATCCTAACTATTATTTAGATAGTAGAGAATTTGTAGAAGTTATCAAAGCAGCTATCAAAGAAAACATTAAATCTTAAATTATAATTTAGATAAAAACTAATTGAAAAATGGAATTTAAAACTATATATTTATTTTAAATTCCTAAATTAAATTCTTAATATAGTTAAAACGAGTATTTAGCTTCTAATCTAGTTTTATAAGTTTTAATATTTTTCATATCGGTTTTAGTAATCGCATAATCATAAAATGCGCTAAATTTTAATTGCTTAGAATATTTATAAACAATTTTTGGCATTAATTCTGTTTGCTTATATTTAGCTAAATCAAGCTTTACCCCGCCATCAATTATGCTAAATAAAAAATTAAAATTATCATATTTATAAGATATATTTGAATACAAATATTCTCTTTTGCCTATTCCACCATAAAATCCATCTATTATCGTTTTTCCCGAATGCAAAAGCAATCCTTTATCATGCCAAGTTACAAAACTTGCTTTATCCTTTTTACCATAATTTATATAGCCTAACTCAAAATCAAAATTCTTAAATCCGACTAGAATTTCAACGCCATAAAATACAGAATTACTTGCATTTAGAGAAGTTTTGTAATTTTGCTTTAATGATGTGCTAGTTAGTTGAGAATTAAAAGAATAATGATAACTCTTCTTATCTCCTAAATAACTTTTCAAATCCACTCCATAAAAAATAGCAAAATCATTAAGATAATCAGCACCTAAAGTAAGATTTATTAAATCATTATGATAATTAATATTTAACCCATAAAGGTTTTGATTATAGATTTGTGATTTTAAATTCTTTGGCAGATTTGTGGCTTTCAGTGGTATTTTATAAGATATTTGATTTATTGCTTTTTCGTTTATCAAACTACTTTCACTCAAATCAAAATTATCTACAAAATAAGCATTTATATTTGTATTATCTAAAGAATGATTATCAATTAAAAACGAAGTAACCAAAACCCCATCATTAAACATACTAGGCACTTTTAATCTACCAAAACTAAAGCTTGTATTAAAATTAGTATAAGTTAAATTCGCTTCTTTTAAATGAAAATTATCATTAGTATTAATATAAGCATTATTTGAATAACTAAAAGATTTTGTATCATATCTAAACACTGCATTAGCCTTGTAATTATCAGCTAAATTTAGGCTTAATTTATAATCTAATCTAATTTTGTGTGCTGGTTGAGTTAAAGCAATATCCTTAACTCTAGTAGTATCATAGCGATACCTTAAAAAACCATCTAAATCTACATTTTTTATTGATTGTTCTAAACTAAGTGCATTGGCACAAACAGCAACTAAACTTAAAGAAATTGTTGTTTTAATATTCATTTTTATCCTTTTTTATGAGAATGATAAATATTATTAAAACAAACTTATATTTAAATTAATTATCATAATAAATATTAAATAATATGATAATTTAAATTCTTTAAGAATTATTTTTTATATATCAAATTAAGTTTTGAATTCTCATAATAAAATGAATAATAAATATTATTCTTTTTAATAATTTCATAAGTTTATTAGTTTAAAATATTAAATATAAAAATTAATTTTATTTTAAGGAGTTATATGAAAAAGTTATTTTTAAGTTGTCTTATATCATCTTTTGCATTAGCAAATAGTATGTACTTAAATAAAGATGTTGAAATTAAACTTGATGGTAAAATAATAGGAACTGCTAGTTTATTAGCACCTGTAAAAGTCATTTCAAGCAATAACGATACTAGCAAAGTTGAGCTAATTGGATATGTTAATGATAATTATCAAGAAGAAATAGTTAAAAGTTTTTCTCAAATTGAAAATTATATGAGTTTTCACGATAACAATGACAATCCAACATACAAAGGTGACGCTAATCCATACATTAAAATGCTTGAAGTGTTGCAAGATGAATATGGAGAAAATTGGCATAAAGTAAGCATAACTTTTGATGTAAATTCAAATGATTTAGTAGCTAGCAAAGATAAAATCTTTAAAAATGCAAAAAGTTTTTACGAGCAAACTTGCTCGCCTTGTCATTTGTTGCACGATACTAAAGAATATTCGGTAAATCAATGGCCTTCAAATCTTGAAAGCATGATAAGTTCTGGTTATGTGGAGCTAAGCAAGGATGAAAAAAGCTTAATTATTAAATATTTACAAAATCACGCAAAAGACATTAAATAAAGGAGAAGAATATGAAAAGAAGAAGTTTTTTAAAACTAAGTGCAGTAGCAGGAGTTGGATTACAAGCTAGCAAAATTGAAGGTATCAAAGATACAATTTTTGATGATAAAAAGGCTTTAGTATCTGATAGGTTTGGTAGTTTTTACGCAAATATTAATAGTTCTCAAATCGTTAGCGTTACACCTTTTGAAGGAGATAAATTCCCTAATACTATGAATAATTGTGTTCCAGATAGAACACAAAACGAAAGCCGTGTTTTATATCCTTGTGTTAGAAAAAGCTACCTAGAAGGAAAAAAGAAAAACGATTTAAGGGGTGAAGAAGAATTTGTAAGAGTTAGTTGGGAAACAGCACTTGATTTAGCAGCAAAAGCGCTTAAAGAAAATTTTGACAAATATGGCCCTGAAGCTATATATGGCGAATGCTATTGGTGGGGTGGCTGGGGTAAAATTAGCTGGGGAAGAACCACAGCTCATAGAATGCTAAAAATCCTAGGTGGATATGTTGAAGAAAGTGGAGACTATTCAACCGGTGCTGGTATGGTAATATTACCACATATTTTTGGCTCAAACACCGTTTATGAAGCACCTACAACTTGGAAAAGTATTTTAGAAAATGCAAAAAGTGTTGTATTTTGGGGAACTGACCCGCTAGTAACAAATCAAATTGCAGTTGGCACACCAACTCACACTAATTATGAATATTTCACAAAATTAAAAGAACTAAGTAAAGCAGGAAAAATCAAAACTTATAGCATAGATGTATATGCTAATAATACAAATCGTTATATTGAAAGTGAATTAATATCAGTTCGCCCTAATACAGACACTGCAATGATGATAGGAATGTGTTGTTATTTATATGAAAGTGGAAAATATGCAAAAGATTTCATTAAAAAATATACGGTTGGCTTTAATAAATTTAAAGAATACTTTATGGGCGAAAATGATGGAATAAAAAAAGATTTAACTTGGGCTAGCAATATTTGTGGAGTAGATACAACAACATTAAAAAAATTAGCAGATGATTTATGCGATAATAAATCAATAATTATTGCAGGTCGTGCAATACAAAGACAAGACCACGGCGAGCAAGCACATTGGATGATAACAATACTAGCAACAATGTTAGGGCATATAGGAAGCAAGGGTTGTGGATTTGAGTTTAGTTTAGGATATTATTCTCAAGGTGCTGATAAATTTATAGCACCTACTTTAAAAGGACTTTCATCTATTCCAAGCGATGATTTAGGAGACGAAAATAGTCCTTGGAAAAAATTTGAAAACATAACAATTCCAAGTTCAAGAAGTATTGACGCTATGCTAAACCCAGGTAAAATAATTGACCAAAATGGTAAAAAAATAAAACTTCCACATATTAAAGTAGCATTTAATGCTAGTGGGTCATTTTTTACTCGCCATCAAGATGTAAATCGTGCTATTGAAGGATTTAAAAAGGTTGATACGATTATTACAGCTGAACCATTTTGGACTTCACAAGCAAAATTAAGTGATATTGTTTTACCTGTTGCTATTGAGCCTGAGCGTTATGATATAGAAGCTAGTACAAATTCTGAATATATTTTCTTAAATAAGCCTGTAATTGAACCTATGGGAGAGAGTAAAAGCGATTTTTGGATTTGTAAAGAAATTTGTAAAAGATGGGGAGTAGAAGAAATATTTACAGAAGGAAAAGCAACCGAGCTTGATTGGATGAAATATATTTATAACGACGCTTTACAACAAGGAAAATCATTAGGATATGATATGCCAACTTTTGACGAAGCACTTAATAAAGGATTTGTTAGATTTGATAAAGTAAATAAAGATACAGAGTATTACACAAGACTTAGTGATTTTGTAAACAATCCGCATAAATATAGATTAGGAACACCAAGTGGAAAGATTGAGATTTTCTCTCCAACAATTGCAAAAATGGGTTATGATGATTGTTTAGGTCATCCTGCTTGGTTTGAACCATTTGAGTGGGTTGGTAACAAAGAACAAATTAAAAAATATCCAATCGCTGTTGTAAGTCCTCATTCTAGATTTAGACTACACTCTCAGCTAAATAACTCACTTATTAGAAATTATGCTGAAGTAAATGGCAGAGAGCCTATGATAATTCATCCTGATACTGCAAAAGCAAGAGGTATTAAAACAGGCGATATTGTAAGAGTATATAACGATAGGGGCGAAATTTTAGCAGGTGCATTAGTAAGTGATATTGTAAGGGCTGATACTATTATAATTTGTGAAGGTGCTTGGTATGACCCTGAAGTTTATGGGAAAAAATCACTTTGTCAGCACGGATGCGTAAATGTGCTAACTCGTGATAAAGGAACATCAAAACTAGCTCAATCAAACACAGCTCACACAACCTTAGTAGAGATTGAAAAATTCAAAGGTGTTATTAGACCTTTAAGAGCATTTTCTAAACCAAAAATCATTCAAGGTTAAATAAAAAGCGAGATTTATTCTCGCTTTTAAATTCCAACTCCAATACTTCATAAAATAATGCAGCCGTATATTAAGAGATTTACTAAAATAAAAGAAGAGCCAATAAATACAAAAAACGAATCAAGCAACAATTCATCTTTTAAATACATATAAAAATAATAAGCATTTGCAAATATAATAAATATAGAATTAGCAGTTATATCTAAGGCTGAAAAAGTGGTTAAATGCTTAAATACAAAAATACAATAAGCGTAAAAAATTACACTCAATACGAAAATAAAAAAATCAACTTTATTAAAAAATCTTACCATTTTAAATTCCTTTTATTTTCATACTATCAAAAATAAAAGGAATTAGCTAGAAAAATTAATTTTGCACTTTTTATAATTTAATCTATTTTATATTCACACGCTACTTGATAGCCTAAATCACAAGATTTTCTTACATATTCCTTAGCCAAGCTTTTATTGGTATAATAATAAAAGTTACCTAAGTTATTGCAAGCTATAGCCTCTCCTAAATTACAAGCTTTTTCATAAAGCATTTTCGCTCTTTCTTTATTGTTTTCTTTCGTATAATAAATATTTCCTAAATTAGTACAAGCATTTAAATATCTTAAATTACAAGATTTTTCATAATAACTCTTTATTTCATTCATTAATGCAGGATTTTGGCTTTGCTCTAACATATATGCTATATTGTGGCATGATATAGGCTCATTATTATTACAAGCTAACATATAATAATTAATCCCTTTAGTAAATTCTTCCTTACTTTTAGCACTATAAATATAAGCAGTTCCTAATTCCATACAAGCTGACATATAATTAAGCTCGCAAGACTTTTCTAAATACTTAATAGATTCTGCTATTTGCATTTCTTTTGCCTTAGCAATTCCTATGTTATAACAATCATTTGCATTGTTACAAATTACTTGATTATTAGCAAAACAAGCACTAACACAAAATGCCAATACTAAAAACTTTTTCATCAACACTCCTTTTAATTTTGCGTATCTTAGCATATTTTACAAAGATTTTACATTGTAGAAATCTTAACAATTTTTTTTAGTCTATAATTAGCCCAATTTTTTAAAAAGGAAAGGTAATGGCAAGAGAAAACATTATTATAACGATACTTTTTGCTATCGTTTGTGTTGGCTTTTTGTTTTGGGGTTATAGCACCACAAATTATTATATATTCTTCACAATTGCTGCAATTTTTGGAATATTTTTAGCATTCAATATAGGTGCAAACGATGTTGCAAATGCTTTTGGAACGAGTGTTGGAGCAAAAACTCTTAGCATAAAACAAGCTTTAATAATAGCTGCGATATTTGAATTTAGCGGAGCATTTTTTGCTGGTGCTGAAGTAACTGCTACTATTAGAAGTGGTATTGTAAGCGTTAAAGAAAACATAGAACCTATGCACTTTGCTTATGTTATGATGAGTGCTTTGTGTGCTGCTAGTGTTTGGATTTTTATAGCTACTTATAAATCTTTACCTGTTAGCTCAACTCATTCAATAGTAGGCGGGATTTTAGGTGCTGCACTAGCTTTAGGTTTCATAGCCGAAAATAACGCTACTCAAGTTAGCTGGGGTGGGATAGGAACCATTGTTGCTAGTTGGTTTATATCTCCTGTATTAGGCGGGGTTTTGAGTTATTTTGTTTATTCATTAGTTTATAAATTCATTGTAGTTCCTACTAAAGAAAAGGAAAATATTTTAAAGCAAATCAAAAAAGATAAAGCAGAGTATAAAAAACAATATATAGATGAATTTATGCAAAGCGAAAAATCTAAGCAATATAGTGAGCTTTACGGCATTTTGCTTAACGAAAAAGGCGAATACGCAAATAAATTAAAAGAATTTACAAAAAAAGAAAAAGCAGTTGATGTAGCAGGATTTTTAAGCAAACGCATACCTGTTTTAGCTACTTTAATAGCTTTTGTAATTTCATCTATGTTATTTTTTAAAGCCTTAAATAATGTTGATACAGGACTTAGTCATTTTAGTATAGGATTAATCATCTTATTAATTTGTATTAGTGCTTATATAATTTGTGTAGGAATTATTAATATTATGAAAAAAGGCGAACCAAAAAAAGCAGTAAATCGTATTTTTTCATGGTTTCAAATATTTACAGCTTGCACATTTGCCTTTTCTCACGGAGCAAACGATATTTCAAACGCAGTTGGACCATTTGCTGCGATTTTAGATATTTTACACACAAATACAATAAATCCAACTTCAGCAGTGCCTACTATTGTAATGTTAGTATTTGGTATTTCACTAGTTGCTGGGCTTTGGTTTTTAGGCAAAAGCGTTATTAAAACCGTTGGCAAAAGTCTAGCAAAAATCAAGCCTACCACAGGTTTTAGTGCCGAGTTTGCTTCAGCTATTGTAATACTTCTAGCAACTCAACTAGGAATTCCAATCAGCTCAACTCATATTCTAATAGGTGCGGTATTAGGAATTGGAGTATTTAACAAAAACGCAAATTGGAAAATGATGAAGCCAATAGGCTTAGCATGGATGATAACCTTACCTGCTAGTGCTTTAATTTCGGCATTTTTCTTAAGCTTACTTTATTATTTATTTTAGGAGATTTAATGAATCAAATTCAAGATGATATTTTAAAGACAAAAGAAGGCAAAAAATCCTTTAAAAACGCAATCATTAGCTGTTGGCTAGGAACTGCTATGGAATATGCTGATTTTGTTTTATACGGCCTTGCGGCTGCAACCGTTTTTGGTAAAGTTTTTTACCCAGAGCAAACTCCTATAATCGCTCTAATGCTAAGCTTTGCAACCTATGGAGTTGGCTTTATTGCTAGACCTATTGGAGCTTTCTTTTTTGGTAGATTAGGAGATAAATATGGTCGTAAAGAAGTTATGATGATAACTATATTTTTAATGGGTGCAGCGACTACTTTAATAGGATTTATCCCATCTTATAATAGCATAGGCATTTTAGCGCCTTTATTATTAGTGATTTTAAGATTTTTACAAGGTTTTGGAGCAGGAGCTGAACTTAGCGGTGGAGCTATTATGTTAGGTGAATACGCACCTAGCAAAAATCGTGGTTTAGTATCATCAATCATTGCACTAGGCTCTAATAGTGGGACTTTAATTGCTAGTGGAATTTGGTTTTTACTTGGATTTTTAGATGATAAAGACTTTTTAGAATGGGGCTGGAGATTGCCATTTATATTTAGCTTTTTAATAGCTGCATTTGCCTTGTATCTAAGACGCTTTGTAGGAGAAACACCTGTATTTGCAAAACAAAAAGAACAAATGCAAAAACAACGAGAACAAAATTTAAAAACTCACAAAACCGAAAACAAAACTTTTTGGCAAAAAAACAAATCATTTTTTATTATGCTAGGTCTTAGAATGGGAGAAAACGCCCCATCTTATATAGCTCAAAGCTTTTTAGTAGGTTATGTTTATACTATTTTATTATTAGACAAACAAATAGCTACAACAGGGGTTTTAATAGCTTCATTTTTAGGATTTTTGGTTATTCCATTATCTGGATGGCTAAGCGATAAATTTGGTCGTCGCATTATGTATAGGATATTTTGCTTATTATTAATGATTTATGCAGTTCCTGCATTTATGTTACTTGATAGCAAAAATGAAATAATAGTAATTTGTGTAATTGTCGTAGGAATGTGTCTTGCATCTTTAGGGATTTTTGGAGTTCAAGCAGCTTACGGAGTTGAAATGTTTGGGTGCAAAAATCGTTATACAAAAATGGCACTAGCTAAAGAAATCGGTGGCATTTTATCAGGTGGAACTGCACCATTTTTAGCGACTTATTTTATAAATCTAACTCATAATTGGTATTTAATCGCTGCTTATTTTATATTTATGGCAGGAATTGGATTTGTTACTACATTTTTTGCTCCTGAAACTAGGGGTAGAGATTTAAATCTTATTGAAGATGCTATATGAAAATCGTAATTGATACTGATATAGGCAATGGTATTTGTGGGGCTAATACTGATGATGGCTTAGCCCTAGCACTTGCAATTGCTAGTAAAAAGATTGATTTAAAAGCAATAACAACTCTAAGCGGAAATGTGATAAATCACAAAGCTTATGCAGTCGCAAGGAATTTAATTTCTAAATTAGGGATTAAAATTCCTGTATTTTTAGGCTCAAGTAAGGCTTTATTAGAAGATGAAACGCCGTGGAGAAAAAGACTTGATGAGAGTGTTTATAATTTTAAATTAGAACACTTATGGCAAGATTTTAAACCTATTAAACTTTATAAAAACGCCAAATTAAACGCTGTTTATAAATTATGCGAATTAGCAAGAGTTTATAAAAATGAGCTTATTGTTTGTGCTATTGGACCACTTACAAACATAGCTCAAGCTTGTATTTTAGATAATGAGTTTGCAAAAAATGTAAAAGAGATTTTAATTATGGGCGGGGTATTTGATATGAGTAAATACCCTAAAGATACTAATTTTGGTTTTGACCCAGAAGCTGCTAGGATTGTGCTAAGAAGTGGGGCAAAAATCACTCTAGCACCTTACAATATCACAATGCAAACTAGCCTAACTCATAAAGATTTAGAAGAAATAAAAGCAATTAATAATAAATTATGTGATTTTTTATATACAAGTATTAAGCCTTGGATAAGTTATGCAGAGCTTACAAGAAATAGCATTGGCACTTGGATACACGATGCTTTAATAATTGCATACTTGCTAGATTCTAGCATTTGTAAAAGCGATGAATATTATGTAGATATAGAAACTTGTGGCGAAGCAAGGGGCAAAAGCTTAAGATATGATAAAAATCTTAATATGAATATAGGCATTGATTTAAGCAAGTTAAACCTAGTAAAGGTTTTAAAAGATATTGATAATGAAAAATTATTAAAGCTAATAAAGGCAACTTTAAATGAATTTGGCAATTGATATAGGCTCAAATACTCTTAAAATAGCTGTATTTGATAAGGTTTTAAAAAACAACGAAAAGGTCTTAAACTTAGGACTATTTTATGAAAACGAGTGTATAAATGATGAAGGAATTAAGGTCTTAATCAATGCACTTGATGAGCTAAATTATGATTTAAGCAAGGCAAAAGTAGTTGCTACTGCAATTTTTAGAAAAAGTAAAAATGCTGATTTAATAGCTAATATGCTTTATCAAAAATACGGCTTTAAATTAAAAATATTAAGCCAAAACGAAGAAGCAAGGCTTACTAGATTAGGGGTTGGAATTTCAATTCAAGGTGATTTTACTTTAGTAGATGTTGGTGGGTATTCAACAGAAATTACAAGTAATGATAAAAAATTATTACTTGATATAGGACTTTTATCTTTTTATAAAAGCGTAAAAGAAAAAAACTTAGATATTAAAGACTACGCATATACACTTTTAAACCCTTATAAAAACGAGCTTAAAAGCTATCCAAGACCAATTGTTCTAGCATCAAAAACGGGAATATTTGCAAAAAGTATTGCAAAAAATATTGCTTATAAAGATATTGATGATTTAGAGTTTCATAATAGCATTGTAAATAAAGATGAATTATATAAATTAATTGATTTTATTAATACAAATAATGCCGAAAAAAGAGATTTAATGCTAGGAGTTAATAGAGATTTTGCAGTGCTTTGCGGGGCTTATTTTATTGATACTTTATTTGATGATTTTGAATTTATCATTTCAGCTTATGGGCTTAAAGAAGGAATTTTATTAGGAGAATAGTATGAAAAAATTATGGGGCGGTAGATTTAGCCAAGCTACGGATAAATTAGTAGAAAATTACACAGCGACTTTGCCACTTGAAAACAGACTTGCTTTAATAGATATAAAAGGAAGCATAGCACACGCAAAAATGCTTGAGCGTCAAAAAATCATAAACTCTCAAGAATTAGCAGAGATTTTAAAAGGCTTAGAAATTATTCAAAACGAATTTATAGAAAATAAATTTGAGTTTAATATAAGCGATGAAGATATTCATATGGCTATTGAAAAAAGACTTAGTGTTTTAATAGGTGCAAGTGCTGGCAAACTTCACACTGCAAGAAGTAGAAACGACCAAACCGCACTAGATGGAATATTACAAATGAAAGAATTTGTATTAGGAATTAGAGCTAATTTAAAAGAATTAATGCAAGAGATTTTAAACCAAGCTAAGACCAATTTAGACTTAATTATGCCAGGCTTTACTCATCTTCAAACTGCTCAACCGATTTTATATTCGCATTGGATAATGGCGTATTTTTGGATGTTTAAAAGAGATTATGATAGATTTTTAAATCTATACAACTCATTAAACGAATGTCCGTTAGGCTCGGCTGCACTTGCTGGGACTACTTTTAATATAGATAGATTTTTTAGCGCAAATGAACTTGGCTTTGCAAAGCCAAGTGAAAATAGTATTGATAGTGTTAGCAATAGAGATTATATGCTTGAGTTTTGTAGTGTTAGTGCAATTTGTTTTAGCCATCTTTCACGCCTTTGTGAAGAGCTAATTATTTTTAATTCAAATGATTATAAATTCATTGAGCTAAGTGATGATTTTTGCACGGGTTCAAGCATAATGCCACAGAAAAAAAACCCCGATGTATGCGAAAAAATGCGTGGCAAAACAGGTAGAATTTATGGCAATCTAATCTCAATGCTAACTATTATGAAAGGTTTGCCACTAGCTTATAATACCGATATGAGCGAAGATAAAGCAAGTGTTTATGATACTCAAGATACCATAAAAGATAGTCTAATAATAATTACAAAACTAATTGCAAAAATGAAACCAATTAAAGAAAATATGCTAAGAGCAGCTGCTAATGGATATTCAAATGCTACTGATTTGGCTGATTATTTAGCTAAAAAAGGTGTGCCATTTAGAAAAGCTCACGAAATTACTGGAAAATTAGTAAGCTATGCAATCTCAAAAAAACTTAAATTAGATGAATTAAGCTTAGATGAATTAAGGCTTGAGTGTGATTTAATTGAAGATGATATTTATAAAGCAATTGATTTAAAAACTTGCGTTGATTTAAGAAATTCTTATGGTGGGACATCAGAAAACGCAGTAAAAACCCAACTCCTAAACGCTCAAAAAACATTAGAAAATCTAGGAATTTAATTTTAAACTATGTTTAAAGATAGTAAAGGCTATCTTTAAACTTGAAATTTATTATCTTAATAATTAAGCTTTTTATTTATATCTAATCATATTTTAAATTCATAAAACCTAGATTATAACAAATCACAATGCAACTAAAATATCAACCTAAAGGAGCAAAAAGAATTTGTAATTTTATCTTAGTATTAAAGTAATCTAAGTTATATTCTAGTGTTTTATACCCTAAACTACCATCAAAAAGTGGATATATAAGCCAAACTTCACTAACTTTAAAAGCTATTGCATAGGCAAATAATTGATATAAATCAGCTTGGCTAATATCACTTAACTTATTTATGATTTTATACTTTGTATCAGCGATGATTGTTTTATCTTTAAGCTCAATTAAAATATCAGGTCGCATTAAACAACGCTCATTTTGACCATCTTTTATTAAGTGTTTTTTTAATAATTGAGCACTTATTTTTATATTTGGATTGTGTTTTTTAAGCATAAAAGCTACATAATCTTCAAAAAGTCTATTCATATCAAAAAGCAAAGCATAAGCGTTATTATCCCCCGCAAATGGTGTAAAACTAAAACCATTTAAAAATAACTTACACCATAAAAGTATGTTTTCATAATAACTATAATGCTTATTTTTTACACTAAATTCACATTTTTTAATATCAATTAAACTAATATCATCAAAAGTCTTTAAATATTTTAAAATCTTTTTATTTTGACTTAGTTTTTTTAAATGAAATAATGTAGTTTTTATAGTTTGATTTATCGCATTGTCTATGATATATTCATCATTTTCGGTAAAAAATCGCTCTTTATGAATTAAGTTATGTTTTAAATTCTCATTAAAAAGCAATTTGCCTTTTAAAGTTGTTCTATTTTCAGCTATTTTTATATAATCACTCATAAGCCCTTTATTTAAAAGCACGAAAAGTTCTTCTAAAAACATTTCAACAAAGACTTCAAAAAGTGACATTTTTTCATCTTTTAGCGTTGCTTTAAGCGATTTTTTAAACGGACTTTTTTGTAAAGTTCTTAAAAGTTCTAAAAGTAGCTGCTTGGGATTTAACTCTCTTTCTTTACAATCCTTAAACATCTCATCTTTTAGCTCATAAGCCTTGCTTAAATCTATTCTTGGCATTATCTCATTACTTGGTTTTGAAACCTTAGGATAAATTTCTAAAACCCCACTTTTTGTCTTTATAAGCCCTACATAATTTCTTGCTTTTAGTTTATTTTTGCCGACTATTTTTAAAAACTTTGGGTTATTTTCAGCAAAGCTCATAAGCTCATTTAAAAACTCATCGTTATCAAGTGAGCTTATTATTTCGTGTTCGTGGGCTATTTCAATCTTCATATATTTTCTTAAAATCCGTTTCATTAAAATCATCGCTTAAATAAAACTTATTGGTATTTAAAATATTTTTAGTTTTTATCATACCATTATCATTAAGCACCGATTTTATCTGCGAATAATCATTATAAAAATACTCTTCTAAAAGTGGTAAAATCTTATTTCTAAACACAACTTTAAGCTCATCAATTTTGTTTATACCCATAAAATACGAATGTCCGATAAGCTTTTCATCTCCTATTAAATATTCAATTCTTTCATTCATTTTATTTAATAATTCTTGAAGATTTATCCCATCGCAATTAGAATTTAAAAGAAAACTATTAGGCATCATCTTTTTAAACTCAAACCTACGCCTTAATGCCGTATCAAGGGTAGTGATACTCTTATCAGCTGTATTCATAGTGCCTATTATATAAACATTATTTGGCACACCAAAACTCTCTTTACTATATGGCAACACTACTTCTAGCTCTTCAGCATTTCCTAGTCTTTTACTAGGCTCAATAAGTGTGATAAGCTCTCCAAAAATCTTACTAATATTTCCACGATTTATCTCATCAATAATGATTATATAAGGCTTTTTTATGGAATTTTCAACATATTCTTTTAAACCTAGAGTTTTTAAATAATCTATGATTACTTTAGCATAAGCAGAATTATAAAGTTGGTATTTTGGATTTTTATATAACTCTTTTATTGATTCTATATTAACTGGATAATCTTTATGCTTATCACTCATACCATCAAATTTAATTCTAAAAGTTATACCATCTCTAAACTGAATATGATATTTTGTATTTGGAATATTAAAATACTTTTCAGGGTCAGCTAAATCTATTGATGATTTTTCTTTTAATGTTTCTATTAAAATATCAAAATTATTGATTAACTCTGTATTACCTTTGGCTTGTTCGCATAAACTCTTAAAAATACCATTAGCTACAACATATTTTATTTCACCATTCTCAGAAATAGGTCTAATTCCTTCTACAAATTCTTCATATCCATAACTTTGATGAAAAGTGATAAATACGATTTGTCCGTTTTTTACATACTCCTTAAACTTTTTTTGCATTGCTTGTCTTGTGTCATTTTCGTTTGTTTGAGTTGAAAAATCTTCGCCCAAAATCTCTAAAGCTATATTTATAGTATCATAAGTCTTACCAACCCCTGGTGCTCCATATAAAATCTGATTTAACGGATATTTTTTCATAGGTATTTTACTCCTTTATTTTTTCATATAATATTTAAAAAACTTCATAATATATTAACTAGATAAAGTATAACAAATTTAACAATATCACTTACAAAAATTATGCAATATCTTAAATCTAAATCAAAATTAAAAAGTAGAAAATGATAAATATTTTTAATAAGGTAGTAATTTAAAACAATCATAAATATTTTTTATGCTAGTTTTTTGATTTTATTTGATTTTTATAAAAAAGGTGCTAAAGATAGCACCTTAAAAACTCCATTCATTAACGCAATAATCTTTATTGCGTTTTTAAAGATAGCCGAAGCTATCTTTAAAACTATTGTAATAATTTAGTTGTTTTTAAGGCGACAAGCACCTTAAAAACTCCTATTATT
>NZ_JACGBA010000013.1:0-52765 GCF_020137685.1 Campylobacter sp. RM9331 | reverse complement strand
ATCTTTACATTTATAATTTTTAATATCAATATTTTTAAAAAATATTAGCCTTTCAATACTAAATGCCAAAACTAAAAAGCTCATAAAAAATAATATCGCAAACACAAAATAATCTAAATATTCTTTTAAAAATTCCACATTTTCTCCTAATAATTGATATTCTAAAAAAGGCTAAAAAGCCTTTTTTAGTTTAGAATTTGTAACTAAAGCCTAGTTTTATATTTCTTCCTGCTTCATAGTCGTTTGCAGTCTCAACCCCAAATCTTCTTTGAGAATGTGAAACATAAGTTTTATCAAATAGATTGCCAACGCTTAAGTTTATTTCAAGATTTTGAGTAGGCATATAACTTGCATATATTTCGCTTACTCCATAACCTGCTTTTTTAGTTCCATCTTCTAAAGTCTTACCAGCAAAAGCTATTAGGTTATAACCAAATAATGTATCAATTGGACTAGCAAAATATTCAGCATTAAATGTATATTTATCCCCACTATCACTATATGCCATTACGCCACCAACTTTACTTTTGTCTTTATGTTTTGTTGTTTGATGAGTATAACTTGCACTAAATTTTAAATTCTCATAAGCATAAGAAGCATATAATTCAACCCCACGAACATTAGATTTACCCATATTCATACGATTGTAATTATTTGTAACATTTTGTCCGTTTTGAGTAGTTGTTACGCTTACATTTTCTTTAATTAAATTCTTATAATCAGTATAAAAATATTTAGCTACAAAATTAACATTATGTTCATTAAAGTTATTTTTATACCCAAATCCAGCTTCATAAGCATCACCTGTTTCAGGCTCTAAATTCTCATCAATATAATTTGTATTAAATGTATTTTCGCTAAGTCTTAAAGCTTCAATCGGATCAGGTCCTCTAAATACTTTTGAATACCCAGCAAATAAATTAATGCCGTTTTCTGCCTTATAATCAAGTGCTAATGCAGGGCTAAAATTATTAAATCCTTGAGTTTTCTTGCCAAAATTATCTATAGTAAATCTATCAAATCTAACTCCAGGAATTATGCTAAATCCACCAATTTGAATAGTATCTTGTAAAAATACTGATAGGTTGTTTGCTACTTCTTTAGGATGATTTTTAGTAGGAGTTACCGAAATTGCTCCATTTGTTGCATCTTTTAAACTTGAATGATTTTTTCTAAAGCTTGTAGTTTGATACCACTCAAGTCCATAAAATACTTCTTGATTAAAGCTAGTATTTTCAAATCTTGATTTATTGTTTAAATAAGCACCTGTGGTTTTTACCCCATCATTTGATAAAAATGCTTTACCACCTGATTTTTTAAACTCTGCATAATTTGGAACTTCATCTTTTATAAGCCTATGCTCTGTATGATAAACTCTAAATTCGCTATCAATTAATTCATTTGGATTGTAATTGTAATTAAAAGTATAGGTATCTCTTTGCATTTTTTGAGGCAAAATAGGTTGAGCTCTTTCTCCTGCTTTTAGCGTGCCTGTATCAAATGCCACCGAGCCACCAAACTCACCTCTAAATGGAAAATCACCATCATATTCAGTATGCTCATAGCTAAGACCTGCTTTATGCTCATCTTTTTCATAATTTACTTTAAATAAATAGCTTAAATCATGACCCTTACCACCAATATCATTGCCATTTCCATCTTTTCCGAAGCCATAATTTTTATGATTAATATATGCTAAAAGACCAAAATTATTATCAGTTTTACCATAAGCCATTACGCTTTTTTGCCATTCTTTATTATTAGTTGAATAGCCTGTTTTAAACTTACCACCAAAACTCTCATCACCTTCTAATAAATCAAATGCACTTGCAGTCTTAAACGCAACCGAACCACCTAAAGCACCTGAGTTATTAGCAACACTTAAAACACCCACACCAACATCAATAGCTTTTAATAAATCAACATCTAAAACTAAATCAGCCGAGTGATGAAAAATATTTCCACGCTGTCTTGCACCATCAATAGTAATATTAATACCCCTATCATTTACGCCACGCATATAAAGTTTTTGATTAAACTGATTTGTCCCTGCCACATAAACACCTGGAATATCACGCATAACATCTCTTATTGCACCTGCGTTTTTGTTTGAGATTTTTAGCGAATCAACATTAGAATATCCGATTGAACTAGCATTTACCTCAATAGTATCAAGATTAGCATTCTCATTAGCCAATAAGCCAACACCACCAAATAAGCATAAAGCCAAAGAAAGTTTTAAAGATTTTCTCAAAATATCTCCTTAATTGATAATAAAAATGATATTCTATAATATTTTTAGTTAATAACAAAAATAATTATCATAATATTTATAAGTTTTAAATAAATGATAGTTATATTGATAATAAATTTTATTTAAAATTCAAATTCATTGTAATATTGTCTAAGATTTTTAAAATAAAGAATTTAATTTAGCTTTTGTAGTTTTATAATTTTTTAGAAAATACTTCGTATAATAAATCTATTTCACTATCTTCAAATATAGCTGAATTTTTATTTTTTAGATAATCTTTCATCTTAATTTTATTGATACTTACACTCACTTTACAACCCCTACAATACATTAAAAATCCTTCTCCTAAAGAAAAAAAATCATTTAATTCTTTATTGCATTCCGTGCAAGTTTCACTAAAATAAAGCCTACCTTCATATTCAATCATCAAAGCATAAGCATCTAAAAATACTCTTTTATAATGTTGAGTTTTTAATCTATTAATTATTCTTAAACTTAAATCATAATAAAAACTTCCGCACTCTTGATTATCTTTTAAGTGCTCATACAAAAGCACACAAAAACTCTGCCAAGCCTTAATAATCTCATAATCATTCCAAGGCAAGGCTAATTGCATTGTTGAATGTAATTTTGGCAAAAATAAGGGCTGAATACTTAGCTCATAATCAATAATATTTCCGACTATTAAATGCGAGTGTCTAACTCCGTAAAATCTATAGCATTTTACTAATTCCTCGCTACTTAGGATAAAGACTATTAAATCTTTATCCTTAACGCTAAAGGTATTTAAAATTATTCCTTGCAATAATTAGCACCTTCGTTTGCAAAAAAAGTATCGTAATGAATGTTAAAAAAGGCATTTTCAAGGCTTTTAAATAATTTTGGATTTTGTGCTTCAAGACTTGCTAAAAGCTCTTTTGTTTCTGCTCTTGCGTGTGGCATTTTTACATCAAATCTCATAGCAGGACAAGCTTCATCACCTATTGTTTTAAGACCATTTTTGATAGCATTTTCTCTTAACATTCTTTCACGAACAAATATCAAAGGACGAATTACGGTAATTCCTTGTGCTGAAGTGAATTTCGCAGCAAGTGTTCTTAAAGCTCCATTATAAGTAAAATTCATAAAAAAGCTCTCAATAGCATCATCTAAATGGTGTCCTAAAGCTAATTTATTAAAGCCATTTTCCTTAGCATAAGTATATAAATATCCCCTTCTCATACGAGAGAAAAACGAGCAAAAGCTTGAATTTTGACGGATTTTTTCACTAGAAATCTCATAAATATTACTTTCAATTATTGTATGCTTTATGCCTAAAATCTTGCAATAATTACTTAGATATTTATAATCTTCGCCCATTCCATAGCTAAGCGTTACTGCTTCAAATTCAAACTTAAACGGGACTGCTCTTTGCATATGTTTAAGTAGCATTAGTAAGCTTAAGCTATCTTTTCCACCGCTAAGTCCTACTAAAACCTTATCGCCTTCTTCAATCAAATTAAACTTATCACAAGCTCTTGCTACTTCTTTAATAAGTCTTTTGCTAAGCTCATTTTTAAACAAATGTTCGCACATTTTTAAGACAAATCTAGCACTATTTTTAGCAGCTAGTTCTAAAAACTCATCAAAACTAACATCAGCATTTCCACCTGCATCATCACTAATTGCTCTTAATATAAAACAAGGCACATTAAGACTTTCGCAAACTAAAGCAACGCTTGCTCCTTCCATCTCAACCGCATCAGCATTAAAAGTATCTTTAATCCAATTTTTCTTAGTTTCATCGCAAATAAATTGGTCTGATGTCGCAATAATGCCGCTAACTACATTTAAATCAAGCTCTTTTGCTACTTTTTTAGCAATATTGTTTAATTTATCGCTTGTTTTTATAAAAACGCTAGTTTCAGGGACATAGCCAGGTTTGTGTCCGAATGCTGTTATATCTATATCGTGCTGCACTAATTCTTCTGCAATTAATAAATCCCCTATTTTTAAATTAGGATTAAGCGACCCTGCAACGCCTGTAAAAAGCAAACAATCAGCCTTATATTTTTCTATCATTACACTTGCACTTAGAGCTGAATTTACTTTGCCTATTTTTGAATAAGCAATAATTAGTTCATGACCTGCGTAATCAATGAAATAATAAGTATTATTTGCATATTTACTTTCTTTATAAGAATACTCATTTAAAATTGGCTCAATTTCTTCACGCATAGCACCTAAAATTGCTATTTTCATAGGTTTTCCTTAAATGTTTTTATAAAATTTTCAATATCTTCTAGGCTTTTTATACTAATGCTTGGTTTGTTTGTTATTTTTTTATTAAGTCCGCATAAAACACTGCTTCCAAATTCTATAAAACCATCAACGCTATTTTCTATACTTTTTATGCTTTGTTTATATAAAACAGGCTTAATAAGTTGCTCTTTTATAGCTAAAATGGCTTCATTTTTAGTACTATAAGGCTTTGTAAAAGCATTTGAGATTACTGGTATGAAATCATCATTAAATAACAATTCTTTTTCTAATTTATTAGCTGCACTTTGCATTAAAGGACAATGACTTGCTACGCTCATATTAAGTAGCATTGCTCTTTTTGCTCCAGCATTTTTAAAATCATCTATGCTATTTTCTAAATCTTTTTTAAGCCCAGCTACAACTATTTGACCATCGCAATTGTAATTTGCCGCATAGATTTGCTTATTTTCCTTATTTGCTTTAGCACAAATTTCTTCTACTAAATTATCATCTAAACCTAAAATAACCATCATAGAAGCAGGATTTTCGCTACTTGCACATTCTTGCATATATTTTCCACGCATATTTACTAGCTTTAAAGCATTTTTTAATTCAAGTGCATTATTTGCACATAAAGCCGAAAATTCTCCTAAAGAATGTCCTAAAGATGGAGTGTCTTCATAACTAATAAAAGGCTTTATATCATCTTTTTTTCTTAAAGAAATTCCATTTTCTTCTAATAATTTTTCAAATACTTTATAATACATAATGCTATTTAGTAATATTGCAGGTTGGGTAAATTCACTTATATCTAATCTATCATTTTTACTAAAAATTAATTCTTTAAAATCAATACCACAAAAACTACTAACTTCATCATAAGTTTTTCTTACAAACTCAAAATTATCAAATAATTCTTGACCCATAAAAGCACTTTGAGAACCTTGACCTGGGTATAAAAATGCGTAATTCATATTTTTCCTTTTTAATTTATTTTATTATCAAATCTTATAATACAAGTATTAAAATCTTTTAATTACAGCTATTATAAATCTTTTTTACATTTTGTATAATATTATAAAAATATAAATTCCATTATTAAAATAATAAACGAAGTTTAACTTGTAATACTAATACAATCTATATTTTTAATATTACAATTTTAGCACTTTTTTATGATTGAATTAAAAATCAAGTTAAAAATAATAAGTTTTGTATATTTATAACTTACGATTATATATTAAAGATTACTTGTAATTTGTGAATTTGATAGCAATAAATGTATTTTAAAGTTTTGACATAAAAAATAAAATTATAAAAATGATTAATTTTAAAAAACTGAATACTTTGAGTATATAATAAATATTAGTATAAGGCGAAATAAATCGCCTTAACAATTTTAGCTAAACCTTAGCTCTTAACCTCTGCAACAACCGCCGCCGTGATGATGGTGGTGATGATCATCTTCATCATCATGATGATGACCGCAACTTCCATCGCCTTTGCAACCACTATGTCCGTGATTTCCACATCCACATCCACCAGCTTGTGCTACTGCACCACTTTCTAATTCTTCAGGAGTAGCATCTCTTACTTCTTTAATATTTACAGTAAATAACAAATCTCTTCCTGCATAAGGATGATTGTAATCAATTACTACGCTACTATCTTTGATTTCTTTAACAACAACTCTAACTGTTGAACCATCTTCGTTTTCTCCGAATAATTCTAAGCCAACATTTAAATCAATGCCTGCGAATTGTTCTTTTGGTAATTCTTGAACCAAATTCTCATCATATTCTTGCCAAGCTTTATCTTTAGTGATTAAAATATCACTTTCATCACCCTCATTTAGTTTAGCAATTTCATCTTCTAAAGCCTCTAATACTTGATTTCTACCTAATAAAAATGAAATAGGATGAAAATCAGTATTATTTTCTAATACTTCATTAGTTTTTGCATCACGCAATATAAAATTAAGTGATACTACGCTGTCTTTTTTTATAGCCATTTTTAATCCTTTCTATTAATTTATACTTTTAGCTTCACTTGAATCTGGAAATTGTTTTTTAAGTGCTGCATAAAAATTATTTGCTTTTTCTGTTTCATTAATTGCCTTCAACGAATTTGCGGTATTTAATAAAATTAAAGGCATATTAGGAGCTTTTACCCCTTGATTATTATATAAATCTGAACTTGTTTTGTAATAATATATAGCATTTTTATAGTCTTTTTGTGCGTATGCAATTTGTCCTAAATAAAAATTACATTGTGCAGGTTTATGTTTTGCATTTGCTAATTCTTCAAAAATTTTTGCGGAATTTTCATAATCTTTACTATTATATAAACTTATAGCATTTGCCATTTTTTGAGCTGGAGTTTCATTTTTAGCTGCAACCTCATTTGCTACTACTTGCTGAGTTGTAGATTTTACAGCTTTATTCTCGCCCAAGCTACTAACTAAATTTGTTAATTCACTTAAAGCCTTTTTTAACTGATTAATGCTGTTTTTTTGATTTTTTAATTCTTGTTTTATTTCAGAAATATCTTTATCATAAATATCAAGTTTTTCTTTTGAAAACTTTTCTACTTCTAATAATTTACCTTCAAAATTATAAGTTTTGTTATTCAAATCATCAACTACACTTTGAATACCTTCAATTCTTTCTAAAGCCTTATTTGTTTTAAAATCAACACCAGTATAATCTTTACTAAGAGTTTCAACCTTTTTTTTGTTCTCTAATAAAACTTTTTCATTTTCTGTTAGCCCATAAGGCTCTTTAATATTTATATTACCTGCGTTAAAGGCTGAAGTTTCTGCGTAAATAATAGGGGCTAAAGCCCCTATAAAAAGTATTTGTTTTAGCATAAATTAAAACTGAACTTTTGTTTCTGCTCTACGATTTTGAGCATCGCATTCTTTTGTTTTATCATTACATACTGGGTTGTTTTCGCCATAGCTTTTAATTGTAATTCTTGAGCTGCTAACTCCTTGAGATTCTAAACCATCTTTAACAGCTTTAGCTCTTTTTAAACCTAAAGCTTGGTTATATTCTTCACTACCCCACTCGTCGCAGTTACCTTCAACAACAATATTTAAATCTTTACCATCTTGATTTAATAAACTTGCGTTATTTGATACTACGCCATACATATCTGAACGAATATCATATTTGTCAAAGTCAAAATATACTTTACCTAAAGAATTATTAATTCTTTCTAGTTTAGTATTAATATCTTCCTTAACATCTACATTCATATCTGGAGCAACCTCCACTTTTTTTGGAGCCTCAACTGTAGCCTTTTGACTACAACCAACAACTAAAGCTGCTAAAGCAACTGCATAAGCTAATTTTTTCATTTTTTTCCTTTCATAAAAAGTAATTGAAATTATAATTTCCAAAACTAAAAATTTATTTAATTACCAATCCAAAGTTGAAATTTTACCAACTTTTAGTGGGAAATGATACACTTTATTCTCATCAAGTCTTAAAATTCCTAAAGAACTTTGCATTCCTAATAATTTTATAAACATAATTGTCTTACCATCGCTACTAAAATTAGGGAAAATATTTCTACCATTTAATGTCAATTGTCTTACATATTGCGAATCAGTTGCCATAACATATAAGTTAAAATCTCCTGATTTTTCACGACTTGAATAAACTATATAATTATTATAAACACTAAAGGCAGAATTGTTTTTACCATGATAAACTAATTGAGTTGCATTAGTTTTATCAAGACCTTGTAAATATAAATTAGGATAAGAACTTCTATCGCTAACAAAAGCAAAACTATCACTACCTACAAATCTTGCACTAACATCTATTCCTTTATACATAGTAAGTCTTTTTGTATTTTTAGTATTTAAATCTAATAAAAATATTTCTGGTTGATCTTCTGTTGTTTTAGTAATTAATGCTTTAGTTCCATCTTTGCTAATATCACTAAGTGCTAACATACCAGAACCTTGAGTAATTAAAGTTTTTTGATTATTCAATAAATTATATTTATATATACTCAAAATATCTTTATTATAATCTGTATAATAAAATTCATTTTGATTGCTATTTGCCCATTTTGCAAATAAATTTAACCCACCTTGCATAATAATTTTTTGATAATTTAAAGTGTAATCTGCAATAAGAATTTGACTTTGCTTAGCAGCTATTTTTCTAGTAATTAAAATCTTTTTATTCATCCAGTCTAAATCTGCTAATTTTAAGTCCTTAAACATTTGTGAAATTGCTTTGTGAGATAAAAACACATAAGCACTTTTTGGATAAGTAAAAGTATTGTTATACTTAATTTCATTATTCATACCCTTAAGAGTTATGCTTAACTCATAATTATTTCCTACAGGATTTAAATTATAATTTAATTCATAATTTGCATTATTTTCATTAGTAATTTCAAATTTAGAACTTACTAAAACATCATTTTTAATTACCTTATCAAAATCAAAATTAACCAAACTACTTGTAGTTATTCTAATCTTAGGCAACACCTCTTGCTCGCTAACCACATCCATAATAATATCAGCAGTTAAGCATACTAAACTAAAACATAATAAAAATATCTTTTTCATTTTATCTCCTTGATACTTAATATAACCGAAAGCCTTAAACTACCACTATAATCTTGTTGATTTGGTGGAATTCCTAAATTTTTGTTTTGTTGATTAATAGTTTGTATAAAAATTCTTGCCTTTTGTCTTAAAGCAGAGCTTTCATTAAAACCATTATCTTTGATTTTTATTATACCATTTTTTGATATTGTAAAAGCTACTTCAAAAATTTCCTTATCATTAATATCTGAACTATTAGCAGTTACTAAACTCCAAACATTTTTCAAATACGCATTCACTCTACCAAAATATTCATCATAAATTCCAGAAACCTTAGCAGATGTTTGTGTAGTCTCTGAATTATTATTTGACTTAATTGTTGTATTAGCTAATTGTGATTGTATTTTTTTTAAAGCATCTAATTGTGATTGATTTAATTTATTTTCTTCTTGCTTAGTTTCCTTTTTTGGATTTTTTCTTTCACTTTTGCTAACTTTTAAATCCCCAAACAAACTACTTAAATCACTATCACTATCTTTACTATCAGTTTGTTGTTCTACTTTTTCATTTTGTTCAATTACTTTATTTTGATTATCTTTTGTAGCATTATCATTGCTTGTATTTTCTGGACTTTTATTTATTTTTTTTGCTACTTCTTTAGTATAGTCTTGTTTAACCTCGGCTGGAGTTTCAACATTATCTTCTACGAACAATATATCCACTTCACTATTGCCATATTTAATAACTTCTTCATTTTTAGCAAAAATATTTATTAGCAAAATAAATATTAATATAGTAAGCACATATATTAAACAAGATAATAAAAAAGCTTTTGATTTACTCATTTTGTTTGAAGTGAAATTTTTACAAATCCTGCTTTTGAAAAAGTTGATAATACTTGCATTAGCTTATCGTAACTTATATCTTTATCTCCAGATATATAAACTATTTTATCTTTATCAAATTGATTTTTAATTAAACTAAAATTATCAAAAAAAGCAATATAAGGATATTTTTTCTTATTTAAAACTACTTCATCTTTTGTAATACTTACAAAAATATCATCTTTTTTTGCTTTGCTAACACTTGATTTTGAGCCATTTGGTAAATTAATATTTTCATCATATTTTAAATTAGGAATTACTAGCATTAAAATTACCAATAACACTAACATAACATCAACTAAAGGAGTTATGTTTAACTCTGGGTCTTCGTGTAAAAAATCATTTTTCATCGCTAATAATCTTTATTTGACTCTCTAAAATATTTAAACATTCAAATACTTTTCGTTTCACAATTAAATGAAATGTATAAGCTAAAATAGCAGAAATAATCCCACTAGCAGTAGCTATTAAAGCATGACCAATTGGAGAAGCGATTTGAGTAATATCACCATTTCCATTTAAAGATATTAAAGTAAAGTATATTGAAACAACGGTTCCAAACAATCCTATAAAAGGCGAAGTAGTAGCAATAATACTAAGCCAAGTAAGGCCTTCGCTAAGATTTTTAGAAGCCTCATTATAATAAATCTCTAATTTTTTCATAGAACCTTCACAAGGTTTAAAATAAGCCTCAAAAGACAAATCTTGATTTTTTAATAACCTATCTAAAGTTCTTAATTCTTCTTGATAAAATTTAGAAATATTGCTTAAGCGATATAAAAAAATCGCTAAAGCAATAATAGAATAAAAACCTAAAATCCCAACTGCTAATAAAGTAGCTAAGTCAAAATCCGAAATCAAATTCATTTAGAATCCAGTCTTCCTAAAGTTGCGGCAAGGGTTGCTGAATTTGCACCTGCTGATTTTAATAATTCTTTAGCTTCTTCTAACTTTTTTTTGCTTATTGAATTATCATTACCACCTAGATAAACAGCACCTTGAGCTAAAATAACAACACTATTTTCATCAACTTTTACATGGCCTGAATCAATAGCTATAAGCTCCTTTGAACCATCATAATTTTCCACACTAATTACACCAGCTTGAAGCAAAGAAATTACAGAAGCGTGGTTTGGCAAAACACCAAACTCACCTTCACTTCCTGGCACTAACACTGATTTAACTTCTGAATTAAAGATTTCTCCGTGTGGAGTAACTATTTCTAAAGTTAATTTATCCATATTAAGCCTTTAATTTTTCTGCTTTCTTAATAGCCTCTTCAATATTTCCTACCATATAAAATGCGTTTTCAGGTAAGTCATCATATTTACCTTCTAATATACCTTTAAATCCAGCTATGGTTTCTTCAAGACTTATATATTTTCCAGGACTACCTGTGAAAACTTCAGCTACGAAGAATGGTTGTGATAGGAATTTCTCAATTTTTCTAGCTCTTTCAACAACTAATTTATCTTCTTCGCTAAGTTCATCCATACCTAAAATAGCTATGATATCTTGTAAATCTTTATATTTTTGAAGCACACTTTGAACTCCACGAGCTACTTTATAATGCTCTTCACCAATAATTTGTGGGTCAAGCATTCTTGAAGTTGAATCAAGTGGATCAACCGCAGGATAAATTCCTTTTTCAGCAATACTTCTATTTAAAACCGTTGTAGCATCTAGGTGGGCAAAAACAGTTGCAGGCGCTGGGTCTGTTAAGTCATCAGCAGGAACATAAACAGCTTGAACTGAAGTAATTGAACCTTTTTTAGTTGATGTAATTCTTTCTTGGAATTTACCCATTTCACTTGCTAAAGTTGGCTGATAACCAACAGCTGAAGGAATACGACCAAGTAAAGCTGACATTTCTGAACCTGATTGAGAAAATCTAAAGATATTATCAATAAACATTAAAACATCAAGTCCCATTTCATCTCTAAAATATTCAGCCATTGTAAGACCTGTTAAAGCGATACGATTTCTTGCCCCTGGTGGTTCATTCATTTGACCATAGCATAAAGCAACTTTATCTAAAACATTGCTTTCTTTCATTTCATTATAAAGGTCATTTCCTTCACGAGTTCTCTCACCAACACCAGCAAATACTGAATAACCACTATGTTTAAACGCAACATTGTGAATTAATTCCATAATAATAACTGTTTTACCAACACCAGCACCACCAAATAATCCTACTTTACCACCTTTTGCATAAGGAGCAAGTAAATCAACTACTTTAATACCAGTTTCAAATATTTCACTTTTTGTGCTTTGGTCTTCAAATTTAGGTGGTTCTCTATGAATAGCCCATTTTGTTTCATAATTTTCTGGAGCACCTTCATCAATTAAATCTCCAACCACATTGAAAATTCTTCCTAAAACTTTTTCCCCAACAGGAACACTAATTGGAGCACCTAAGCTAACAGCTTTAGTTCCTCTTACTAAACCATCAGTCATATCCATAGCAATAGTTCTCACACGGCCATCACCTAAATGTGCTGCTACTTCTAATATTAAACGAATTTGCTTACCTTCAACCTCATAATTTACTTCAATAGCTTCATTGATTTGTGGTAAATAATCGCTAAATTCAACATCTACAACAGGTCCTAATACCTGAGATATAAATCCTTGCATATATTCTCCTATTCTTTCATTGATTCAACACCACTGATAATTTCAATTAATTCAGTAGTTATGCTTTCTTGTCTTGCTTTATTATAAGCTAAATTAAGTTCTTTAACCCTTGCTTTAGCATTATTAGTTGCGTTATCCATTGCTTGCATTCTAGCACTATGTTCAGCTGCTAAACTATCTATCAATGAATAAAACATACTATATTCTATATATCTTTTTAGTAATTCTTCTAAAACTTCCTTTTCTTCAGGTTCAATTTCTAATAAAGAATTTGAATTAGTAATTTCAGAATTACTTGAATCTACAGGTAATAAATTACACACTGATAATTCTTGAGAAATCATATTTTTATAGCCATTATGAACTAATATTATCTTATCAGTTAATGCTTTTTCATAATCACTAATAGCTAAATTAATAATTTCTCTAGCTTTTTCATAATCAGGTGAAGAACTAACGCCTGTATATTTATCTAGTATTTCAATTTTTTGAAAATTAAAAAACTCAATACCAACTTTTCCTATAGCTCTTAATCTAGTTTTAATACCTTTTTCTTTATTTTCTTTAATAATTTTACTAACTTCTTTTAAAGTTTTTATATTAAAACCACCGCACAAACCTTTGTCCGAAGTAATAAATACAACATCCACAATCTTAATCTCATGCTTACCAAAAAATCTACTATCTTTAGCCATATCAAATTGATTTAGCTTAAATGAAATTTCTTGCATAACCTCTTGCAATTTACTTGCATATACTTTAGACTTCTTAGCAAGCTCTTCTGCTTTTTTTAATTTAGCAGTAGAAACTAATTTCATAGCATTAGTAGTCTTTTGAGTATTATGAACGCTCTTTATTTTTCTTTTTATCTCTTTTAAATTCGCCATTACAAAACCTACGCTTGTGTTGCTTTAAACTCATTTAATAAATTTTTAATTTTATCTTCTAAATCACTATCTAAAGCTTTTTTAACTCTAATTTGCTCAAAAATCTCAGGAGACTTTGTTTCAATATAAGCATATAAATCATTTTCAAATTTAGTAATCTTATCTACAGCAATATCATCTAAAAATCCTCTAGTACCTGCATAAATTAGAACTATTTGCTTTTCAATAGCTAATGGGCTATATGGAGGTTGTTTTAATACTTCAACCATTCTTTGACCACGCTCTAATTGTTTTCTTGAACTCTCATCTAAATCACTTGCAAATTGTGCAAATGCTTGTAATTCACGATATTGCGCAAGGTCTAATCTTAATGTTCCTGATACTTGTTTTGTAGCTTTAATTTGAGCAGAACCACCTACCCTAGATACTGATAAACCTACGTTAATAGCAGGACGAATACCAGAGTTAAATAAATCTGTTTCTAAGAATATTTGTCCATCTGTAATTGAAATAACATTAGTTGGAATATATGCTGAAACATCTCCTGCTTGAGTTTCAATAATAGGTAAAGCTGTTAACGAACCTGCACCTAAAGCATCGCTTAATTTTGAAGCTCTTTCTAATAATCTTGAATGTAGATAGAATACATCGCCTGGATAAGCTTCACGACCTGGAGGACGGCGTAAAATCAAGCTCATTTCACGATAAGCTACTGCGTGCTTACTTAAATCATCATATACTATTAAAGCATGTTTGCTATTGTCTCTAAAATACTCACCCATTGTAACGCCTGTATAAGGAGCAAGGTATTGAAGAGCCGCTGAATCACTCGCAGTTGCACTTACTACTATAGTATATTCCATAGCTCCATGTTCTTCAAGTTTTTTAACAACTTGCGCAACAGTGCTTTGTTTTTGTCCAATAGCTACATAAATACATACAACATTTTGACCTTTTTGATTAATTATAGTATCTACTGCTACGGTTGTTTTACCTGTTTGTCTATCTCCAATAATCAACTCTCTTTGACCGCGACCAATTGGAACAAGGGCATCAATTGCTTTAATACCTGTTTGTAATGGTTCATGAACGCTTTTTCTAGCCATAATACCTTTAGCTTTTTCTTCAACGAATGCAGTTTTTGTAGTATTTATAACACCTTTTGCGTCGATTGGCTCTCCTAAAGCATTAACAACACGACCAATTAATTCTTCGCCAACTGGAACTTTTAATAATTGTTTTAATCTTTTAACAGAGCTACCTTCTTTAATATTTGAAAAACTTCCTAAAACTACAACACCAACACTATTTTCTTCAAGGTTTAATGCCATACCTTTTTCGCCATTTTCAAATTCAACCATTTCTCCTGCCATAACATTTTTTAATCCAAAAACATTAGCAACACCATCAGCTATTGAAATAACTTTACCAGTTTCTTCAATTTCTAAATTTAAATTAAAATTCTCAATTCTTTCTTTAATAATTGAGCTAATTTCATTTGCGTTAAAACTCACTGTTACTCCTCTTAAATTGCTTTCATTATATGCTGTTTGATTTTATCTTTTAATGAAGTTTCTGATACTATTATTTCATATCCTAAGTCTTCAATATAAATCTTTATTTCATTTTTATCATGAATTATATTTTTTAGTTTTATTTCTTTTTTAAAATAATTTGATAATTCTTTTTCGTGCTTTAATATATCATTATCACTAATTTTTTCTTTAGAATAAATATCAGCATAATAAATATTATTTTCTAAAGCTAATTTTTTAACTAATCCATCATAAACAACTGGAACTTTATCAAGTTTATTATTTACTCCTAATACCTTTAAAAAATTAATAATTTCTTTTTTATTTGTATTAGATAAACTCACTAAAAACTCTATCTTTTTATCTAAGCTAATGCCAACTGCATTTATTATCACTAATGTTTTTTTATCTTTAAAGGCTTCTTTTAAAATCTCAAAACAAGATATAAATTCTTCCCTATCTTTTCTTTGCATTATTATATTTACATACTTTTCCATTAGCTAACTTTCCTTGAAACAATATCTAATAAATCAGATTGTTTTAAATTAACATTGGTATTTAAAAGCTCTTCTATAAGTTCATTGACAACTTCTTCTTTAGCCTTTTTCTCTTCAAATATTTTTTGCTCTTCATAAGATTTTTTCATATTTTCTATCTCATTATTAGCATCTTTTAAAATATTTTCATTTAATTTTATAGCTTGTTCTTTAGCTAATTCTATTAGCTTATCAGCCTCGTTATTAGCTATCTCTATTTTTTTAATTGCTTCTTCTTTATTTTTTTTAGCCTCATCTAAGCTTTTTTCTATTGATACTAATCTATTTTTAATATTATCAATTCTATCACAATATATCTTTTTAATTGTTTTAGCAAGTAATAAATACATCATAACAGCAAAAATTACAAAATTTATAGTTCTATAGAAAATATCTGTATCACTAGCTAACAAATAAGTAGGTAATAAAATCCATATTAATCTGTTCATAAAGCAACCTTAAATTTTTTCTATACTTGCTCTTAAAGCATTTTCACACTGAAACAAATCAGCTTTCAACTCATTTTTAAACTGAATTTTTTTTGCTTCAAGTTCAGTTAAAAATTTCTGATAGTCTAAATCAAGACTAGCCTTTTTTTCTGCTATAGCTTTGCTTGCTTGCTCTTTTGCTACGGCAACTTGCTCGCTTTTGATGGCTTGAGCTTTAGCTCTTGCATCAGCATAAATCTTAGCAATTAATGTTTCATTATTACTAGCGTCTGTGTTATTTTGCTGAATTCTAGCTTCATCTTCTTTTATACCATCATCTCTATTTTTCATAAAGGTTAGCAATGGTTTGTATAAGATGTAATCTAAAATCCAAAGCAATATTAAAAACAACATAGCTGTTAATAACATCATTTTAAGATCTAAGTCATCAAACATACATTCTCCTTATTTTGATAAAACTTTATATTAACATAAAAAAATCAAATAATATTTAAATTATAAGTTTTTTATAGCATTTTCAACAAAATTTTTAGTATTTTCTTGATTTAAATTAAATATAAGTTTGCCATTTTGTATTTTAAAATCTATTTTAAATTCTTTTAATTTTTTTAACAAACTATCATCAATTATGTTATTTGTATTTTTACCCTTGAGTTTATTTGCTAGTTTTTCACAATCTCTAACATTTAATTTTTGACCAATAATTGTATTTACTAAAATCTTTTCATCTTCTTTTTGACCTGCTATTACTTTAGCATGACCTGCACTTAATTTGCCATCAATAATTAATTTTTGAGTATCTTCACTAAGAGTAAGTAATCTTAAAGTATTTGCTATATTTGCTCTACTTTTTTGAATACTATGCGCTAATTCTTCTTGAGTAATTTTTCTAACTCTCATTAACTCTTTATAAGCTAAAGCAAGTTCAATAGGATTTAAATCTTCTCTTTGAATATTTTCAAGTAAAGCTAATTCTCTTGTTTTACTTGAATCTATATTTGCAATAATTGCTTTAATTTTTGTTTCACCTAAAGCTTTAATAGCCCTTAATCTTCTCTCGCCAGCAATTAAAAAATATTTAGTTACTTTTTCTAAATTTTCTCCATTTTCCATTGCCTTTTCACAAAGCTCATCAGCATCTATTACAACAATTGGTTGTAATAATCCGTGATTTTTAATGGAATTAGCAAGTTCATTTATACTATCTTCATTAAAACTTTTTCTTGGCTGATATGGATTTGGAGTTATATCATCTATACTAATATCTCTTATAGTATCTAAATCACTTCTAAAAACTCCACTTAACTCATCATCATAAGCTAAAGATATATCATCTAAAATACTACTAAAATCTGAACCTAAAGATTTTTTTGCCATTTTCTATCCTATTAAAGAATGTGCTAAGCTTTGATAAGCAACACAACCTGGAGATTTTATATCATACAATATTATAGGTTTTCCAAAACTTGGACTTTCTGCTAGTTTTACATTTCTTGGAATTATTACTATCTCTCCATCTTTTCTAAATAACTTGCCACTTAAATGCTTTTTAAGTTCGGCAACCGTATCCTTTGAAAGATTATTCTGTGGGCTATACATAGTAGGTAAAATTCCCCTTATTCTTAACTTCGGATTTATTGCTTCTCTTATATTATGAATCGTCCTTAAAATATGTGCCAAACCTTCTAATGCTAAATATTCACATTGAATCGGGATTATTACATCAGTGCTTGCTGCAAGTGCATTAATTGTGATATTTCCTAATGCAGGTGGCGAATCTATTATTATATAATCATATCTATTTACAACATCTTTTAAAGCTTTTCTTAAAATTTGTTTATTATTTACACCTGTTCCTAATTCTTGCTCAAAATTAGTAAGAACAATATTTGATGGAGCAAGGTCTAGTTTATTCAAACTTGTCTTTAAAATAATCTCATCTAATGTTTTTTTACCACTTAATACATGATATATATTAAATTCAAAATCACTTCTTTTAAATCCGTATCCTGTGGTAGCATTACCTTGTGGATCCATATCTATTAGTAAAACACTTTTTTCAGCTACCGCAAGAGAAGCTGCTAAATTCACTGCCGTTGTTGTTTTACCTACCCCACCCTTTTGATTAGCTATTGTTATAATTTCACTCATCTTAAACTATATATCCTTTTGTTATCTACTAAAATAGAACCATCTTCATATAATTTTACATCATTTAATGAATAAGTATTATCATCATTTTTAAAATAAAACGATCTACTTAATTCAAAATCACTCTTATAATAATCAAAAATTTCTTTCCAAGAAATATTAAGATTTATTCTATCAAAAAAAGTTTTAAGTAATGTTGAATATGAAATATCTATATCTAAAATATTAGCATCTACTGGTGCTGTAGTTATGTTTATACCAATACCACAAACTAATTTATTTTTTATTTTTGCAGTAATTAGCCCTCCAATTTTTTTATTATCTAAATAAAAATCATTAGGCCATTTGATAAAAACTTTTGAACCAAATTCTTTTAAGACTATTTTCATTATCATAGAATAATATATACTAGCTGATTGAATAGGTAAATCATCTGGTAAATTATCATTAAAAAAAGATAAATATAAATTATTTTTTATATCTAAATTAAATTTATTATATTCATCAAAAAATATAAAATCTATATCTTTAAAATACTGATTATGAATCTTAGAATTTATATTGCCAAGTGAATCAGTATTATCGCTAATCCAATTTCTATTACAAGAGCCAATTCCGTTAGTTTGTTTAAGCGTAGCCAATGCAAATGCGTGTTCTTTAAAACCATTTCTAATAGCATTTATAAGCTCAACTTGAGTTGAACTTATACAATTACAAAAAGCTAGATTATACAATGCTATCTCCTTGTTTTAACCTTTTACCATTTACATATACATTAGCATCTAAAGACTTTTTACCTGCATCTTGCAATTTATAAACTTTTAAGCTGCCTTTTTTACAAGTTAAAATTAAATAATTTTTACCTATTTCTTTTATAAGCCCTTCTTTATTATCACTTTCACATTCATTCAATTCAAGTTCATTTAACTTTAAACCATTTTCTAAAAATATATTAGGCCAATCATAAAATGCTAAATATTTTTGATATATTTCTTTAGCATTATTTAGCTCAATTAAACCATCTTGTTTTTTGATAATTTTTGTATGAGTTGCCTTTGAATCATCTTGTTTAATAGGTTGAAAATAATTTGGATTTTCTAAAAATTCCAAAAGCATTTTTGCTGATAATTTAGACATTTTGTCAAATACTTGTGGAGAATTTAAATCCTTAATATTTAATTCTTGTTGATATAAAATATCTCCAGTATCAAGACCTATATCCATATTCATAAGTGTAACTCCACTTACAATATCACCATTTAAAATAGCACTTTGTATAGGTGAAGCTCCTCTATAATAAGGAAGTAAACTAGCGTGAGTATTAATACAAGGTGCTATGTCTAAAATCTCTTTTGGCAGTATTTTTCCATAAGCTGCAACTATTATAAAATCTGGTTTTTTATTGCTAATTAAATTTCTAATCTCTTCATTATTTCTTAAGCTTTTTGGTTGTGCTAATTCTAAGTTTAGTTTTAACGCAATCTCTTTTACCGGACTTGGAGTTAATATTTTTTTTCTTCCAACTTCTTTATCTGTTTGGGTTAAAACTAGACTTACATTATGAAATTTACTAAGCTCTTCTAAAATAAATGCCGAAAATTCGGGCGTGCCCATAAATACTATATTTTTTTTCATGATATACCTAAAAATTAAGATATGTTATTCAAATAACATTTTTGATAAAGATAATTTTAACTCTTTAATACCATCATTAGTAACTGAAGATATTTTTGTAACAAAAACTAAATTATCATATCTTTTTAAATACTCATTTAAAAGTTCTAATTCTTGAATTAAATTCTCTTTAGCCACATCACATCTTGTGATTGCAACTGCAAATTTAAAATCATTCAAGCCATAAGCTTCAAGTTCTTTGTATAAATTAATAAATTGTTCTTTAATACTCATTTCTTTAAAACTATCTAGCATAAATAATAAGCATTTTGACCTTGATATGTGTTTTAAGAACTCATATCCTAAACCTTTTCCTTCGCTAGCACCTTCTATAATTCCTGGTATATCAGCCATTACAAACGAGTAATCATTAATATCTACAACACCTAATTTTGGAGTAAGAGTTGTAAATTCATAATCAGCAATTTCTGGCTTAGCATTACTTACTATACTAATTAAAGTAGATTTTCCAACATTAGGATATCCAACTAATCCAACATCAGCAATTAATTTTAATTCAAGTCTTACTTCTAGACTTTCTCCTTTTTTGCCAGGTTGAGCGTATGTAGGTCTTTGATTAACAGAACTTTTAAAATGTCTATTTCCAAGGCCACCTAAACCACCATTTAATAAGACTATTTGCTCTTCTAAACTCGTAAAGTCATGTAAGATTTCATTGGTATTAATATCAATAATTTGAGTACCTATTGGAACCTTTATTTCTAAATTCTCGCCTTTTTTACCACTTTTATTTCTAGGTAATCCACAATCACCATTACTAGCTTTTAAATGTGTTTTGCCTTTAAAATGCGCTAAAGTATGAAGATTATTATCACAAATAACCACTACATCGCCACCACGACCGCCATCGCCGCCATCAGGACCGCCTAGTGGTACATGTTTTTCACGGCGAAATGAGCTAGCACCCGCTCCGCCGTTACCAGAGCTCAGCCTAATTTTTATACTATCAACAAACATTACCTAAGCTCCTTTTAATTTAAATTATACTGCAGGATATACAGAAACTTTTTTGCGGTTTTTGTCTTTTCTTTCAAATTTAACAAAACCATCAACTAAAGCAAAAATAGTATGATCTCTTCCCATACCAACATTTGCTCCTGCGTGAGTTGCTGTTCCTCTTTGGCGAATAATAATATTTCCAGCTCTTACAAATTCTCCACCAAATTTTTTAACACCTAAACGTCTACCTATAGAATCTCTATTATTTTGAGTTGAACCTTGACCTTTCTTGTGTGCCATTGTATTTCTCCTTACGCTTTAATTTCTTTTACTACTACGCGAGTAAATTGTCTTCTAAAACCTCTTTTTAATTTAGAGTCTTTTCTTCTTCTTTTCTTAAAAATTACAACTTTTTTATCTTTTCCTTCGTTGATAACTTCAAGAACAACTTTCGCTCCACTAACAAAAGGGGTACCGATTTTTAATTCTTTATCGTTAACAGCTAAAACATCTGTAACTTCTACGATAGACTTTTTCTCTGCTTCAAAGCGATCTAACTTTAATTCGTCGCCAACACTTACTTTGTACTGCTTACCGCTATGTTTAAAAATAGCATACATAATTCATCCTTTGTAATTTAGTAAGTCCCATCAAGCACTTTAAATATTAAATTTAAAGATTTAAATAAGCTTAAATGAGTTGTAAAAAGCGAATACTATCAAAAAATCATTAATTTTTATTTAAAAATTTATTTTTTTTGCTACACTAATGCTATTTTTAGTTTAAAAGGAAACAAAAACATGAGTTTTGAAGGAAGAGACGAACTAGTTAATTCTAGTATTAATTATTTTGAAAAATATACACACAAATTTATTAATAACATACAAGCTTATTATAGAAGCGAAGGCAAAATTTTATCAAAAAATTGTGAAGATGCTTACGAAGAATTATTTTCTATGTTACTAACAAAAGATTTTAGTATAGAAAGAGGTAAGGAATTAGCCAAGACAAAAGACTTTGATAGAGCTTGCTTTTTTGAATTTTTATTAAAAACTTATATAGATTTTTCTAAGCATATTATGAATAATGGATTAAACAACAAATTAGTTGTTAATCTTGCCTTTGCATTGGAAAGATACGGTTCAATTTTTTGCACAATTTGTCACGATTCTACGACTGCACAAAGTTCAATTAATGTATTTTCAGCAAGTAGTTCTGGTGGATTTTTTATACACGAGAATTTTATAGATACATTTAAAAAAATGTATTCTGTAGGAGAAAAATTAGAATTTTTAAATCTTTATAATGGTGTTCCTGTTAGAACTTACGGAGAAATTTTACAAGTTGAAGATGCGAGTATAGTTGTAAAAGTTGATTTAATGCAAATTTTAGCTATGAAAGAAGAAGATTGTGCTTATATAGTTCAAAATCAATATTTGCAAAAAAATATTAAAGCAAATATTTTATCTGTTAATATTGTAAATTGCACGGTAACTTTAAATAATTTTGAAAGCCAACCATATATGCACGCATTAAAAAGAGCATATCCTAGAGTGCATCCTAATGAATTTACTAAAATAGCACTAACTCATGAAGATGGAAGGGTTGCTAATGGAAAGTTATTTGATATTTCAGAAGGTGGAATTGGTGTTGTTTCTAATGAAGATGTAGGATTTAAAAGAGGTGATATTTTATCATCTTATATTTGTTTACATATGCCTCATTCAAATGAAGCAGTTGAGTTTAATTTAAAATTTAAATTAGTTGTTTTAATTGTATATCAAAATGCTTACAGATATTGTTTAGAGATTTTACCAGACCAAGAAGATGCTAAAAAAATCCAAGAATTTGCAAGCAGAAGAGTAGAAGAAACTTTAGTAGAGCTTAAAAATCAATTAAGCCTATATAAAAGAGATTAAGATATGAATTTTATTACATTTATAATTGACTTGTTTACAAATAATAATTTAATTTGTATGCTGATAGCCTATTTAATAGGCTCAATTCCTTTTGGATTAATATATGCTAAAAAATTTGCGAATGTTGATATTAAATCTCAAGGTTCAAAAAGCATAGGAGCTACAAATGTATTAAGAGTTGTAAAACAAGTTAATCCAAAATTGGCTAAAAAATTAGCAATAGCTACTATGTTAAGTGATTTTTTAAAAGCTATGCTTCCAATTTGTATTGCTATGTTTTTAGATATAAGTGAAGCAACAATTTGGGCTATGGCAGTTCTTAGTGTTATAGGACATTGCTATAGCATATTTTTAAGCTTTAATGGCGGTAAAGGCGTGGCTAGTGGGGCTGGAGCTTTAATACTATTAGTTCCTTATTCTGTAATTATAGGTCTTATTTTTTGGTTAATAATCGGAAAAGTATTTAAAATATCTAGCTTAGCATCATTAATAGGATTTAGTATTGGAGTAATTAGTGCAGAATTTTTATACCCTAATATTAGTATTAATTCTCACGCACCAATATATTTAATATTATTTTTTGTGTTCTATAAACATATACCAAATATTATTAGATTGATTTTTAAAGACGAATGCAAAGTCATATAAAAATAAAAACAAAATTTAAATGCATAATAGGCTTATTGGAATTTGAAAGATTAGAAAAGCAAACAATAAGCCTAAAAATAAATGCAAAAGCTGATAGTTTTTTAGACTATGCTAAAGTAACTAAATTATCAAAAAAATATTTAAAATCAAAAAAATTCTTTACCTTAGAAAAAGCTAATAAAAAACTAGCAAAAAAAATAAAAATCAAATTTCCACAACTAAAAAAAATAAAAATTGAGATTATTAAATTAGAGATTATGAAAAACACAAAACTTAGTGCTAAATACAAAAAAAAATATTAAAATAACTTTAAAAAAACTTGAATATTTGCTTAAATTGTGTTAGCATAACCTTAATTTTACTTTAAGGAAAAAAAATGCGTATTTTAGTAGTGGAAGATGAAATATCTTTAAACAAGACACTAGCCGAAGGTTTAACTGAATATGGCTATCAAATAGATGCGTGCGAAAATTGTAAAGATGCTGAATATTATATCGGTATTAGAAACTACGATTTAGTATTGACAGATTGGATGCTTCCTGATGGTGATGGCACTGACTTAATACATGTTGTAAAACATAAATCTTCAAGAACTTCAATCATAATTTTATCTGCAAAAGATGATAAAGAAAGTGAAATAAGCGCTTTAAAAGCAGGTGCTGATGATTACATTAAAAAACCTTTTGATTTTAATGTATTATTAGCTAGAATTGAAGCAAGACTTAGATTTGGTGGGTCAAATACAATTAAAATTGATAATTTAGAAATAGACCCAGATGAAGAAAAAATTACTTATAAAGGTAAAGAAATTGAATTAAAAGGTAAACCTTTTGAAGTATTAACCCATCTTGCAAGACACTCTGATCAAATAGTATCAAAAGAACAATTATTAGATGCAATTTGGGAAGAACCTGAACTTGTAACTCCTAATGTAATTGAAGTTGCAATCAATCAAATTAGGCAAAAAATGGATAAGCCTTTAGGTATCTCAACTATTGAAACAATAAGAAGAAGAGGCTATAGATTTTGCTTTCCCAAAAAAGCATAAGAAATAAATTTTTCTTGCAACTAGCATCTACTATTACGGTGCTAGTTGTTATTTTTTCAGTTCTGTCGTATCAAATTCTAAAAATTAATATAATGCAAAATGAATTTGATAATTTAATCAAAAATGCTATTAGTATTATTGAAGTGAATAATAGTTCAAACTTTATTATTTTTAAAGACTATAAAATAATTCATTTAGATAAAAAAACTATGAAACCAAACTTTCAAATAATCAATGAAAACGATAAAAAAGTCTTGATTTTAACATATCCTTACAATGAATTTGGGGATTATATAATATTAAAAAAAGATATAAGTCAATCAATTAAAATTCTTGATACTATTTTTATATCTTTATTTTTAATAATTATTATTGCTATTAGTTTGATTATTTTTTATTCATTATTCTTATCAAGAATATTATCAATGCACCTAAAAGAATTAAGCGTTAAAGTTAGTAGGTTTGATGATAACTTTACAAATAGATTAGATTATAAAAACTATCCATTAGAGTTTAAAGAAATCATAAGTAGTATTAATCACTTAATTACTAGAATTCAAAACTATAATATGTCTCAAAAAGAACTATTTATAGGAATTGCTCACGAATTAAAAACTCCTTTAGCAGTTATAAAAGCTAAAAACGATGTAACGCTAATTAAATCAAGAGATAGTGAATATTATATTCAAACCATTAAAAACTCTAATGATAGCATAGATAATATCAATAAAATCATAAATGAAATTCTTAAAATTGGCAGATTAGAAGGTGCGCAATTTGAAGAGCCAAATGAAATAGACTTAATTGATTTTATTAGACAAGAAAGCAAAAATTTTAGCCTATTAGGCTCAAAAACAGGACAAAAAATAGAACTTAATCTAAACCCAAATGAATTAAAGATAAAAATACAAAAAACCTTATTCTCACAAATTTTACAAAATTTTATTCAAAACGCATTTAAATTTTCTCAACCAAATACAACAATAACAATTACAACTTTCATCAATAATATGACTTTTTATCTATATGTAGATGATATGGGTTGTGGAATTAGTGAAGATAAAGATTATTTTGCACCATTTAAAAGATTTGGAGATAAAGAAGGCGTTGGATTAGGACTTTATTTATCAAAATCAGCTGCAACCGCACTAAAAGCTGAAGTATCATTAGAAAATAGAAAAGATATGCAAGGAACAAGGGCTATTTTTTCTATGAAAATCAAAAAAAATTAAGAGAAGAAATATGGCAAAAAAAACTGCAATTATTGATTTAGGTTCAAACGGAATTAGAATGGCAATATATGAAAAAACTTCAAGATATGGTTTTTATATATTAAACGAACAAAAAGTTAAATTTCGTTTGGCACAAGGGGCTTATGAACAAGATAATGTATTGGTAGAAAAACAAATCAAAAAAGCTTACGAAATAATAAAATATTTTAAAACTCAAGCGCTTAATTTTAAGTGTAATAAAATATTTTGCATAGGAACATCAGCTCTAAGAGATGCAAAAAATAAAGCTGATTTAATTAACCTATTAAAAAAAGATTTAAAACTCAATATCAAAACTTTAAGTGGAATGGAAGAAGCATATTTAAGTGGTTTTGGAGCTATTAATTTACTACCTAAATTAGATGAAAAATCAATTTGTTTAGATATTGGTGGTGGTAGTGCTGAATTGTGTTTGTGTGAAAATACAAAAGTAGTTAAAACTTTCTCGCTTGACCTTGGAACGGTGAGATTAAAAGACTTATTTAAAGACAAATTTAATAAATTAGAAAAATATATAGATAATTATTTAGAGCAAATCCCTGATGATTTTAAAGCTTCTATCTTAATTACAATAGGCGGCTCATTAAGAGCTATTAGCAATGCTATTATGGAAAAAAATAATTATCCTTTAAGTCAGGTTCATGCTTTTTCTTATCAAGTAGATGAAGAAAGTGAATTTATAGAAAAAATTATCAATTGCAAAAATTCAGAACTTAGCTCGCTAGGAATTAAAAAAGAAAGACACGATACCATTAAAATGGGTGCTTTAGTCTTTTATAAAATAATTAAAAAATTAAAAATTAAGCAAATAATTACAAGTGGTGCTGGAGTTAGAGAAGGAATATTTTTAAAAGACTTATTTAAACACCACAAAGGGTTTCCAGCCAATTTTAATCCGAGCTTAAAAAGTCTTGAAGATAGACTAATTAAATACAAATCAGGCTCACTAGTTAGTAATGTTACAAGATTATTTAATACTTTAAATGAAATTCATTATGTTGATAAAAAATATCTAAAACACTTAACATATGCAGCAAAACTCATTGAAACAGGTTTATTACTTAGCTATTATTCAAACCATAAACATAGTGCTTATTGTGTTTTAAGTGGTCTAAATTTTTGTATAAAACACGAAGATAAAGCACTAATAGCAACTATAATAGAACAACACGGCAAAAAAATAAATTATGAGAATTTAAAATTAAAAAAATTATTGCCAGATGAAAATACCATATCTTGGCTTAATTTTATTCTAGCATTTTGTAATGCTTTAAATAAGGCTAAAGAAAACGAAATTTGTGATTTTTCTTATAAAAATAAAACTTTATATATAACAAAAAATACAAATAATTTCATTATGCAAGAAGCTATTAAAAAGATTAGCAAGCCAAAAAGTTTTAATGTATATATAAACAATGAAGAGATTTAACTCTTCACTAATTATTTAATAGAATTAATAGTCTTTAAAATATAATTTTTTGAGATTTCAAGTTTTTCTTTTTCATCTTTGTTTAAGTCTAATTCAAGAACTTTTTTAATACCACCCTTACCTACTACAACCAATCTTGAATAAGCTAAATTATCTTGAGTAAAACTAATAGGTGTGATTAAATTCTCATCATCTTTAATAGCTTTAATAATTCTTGCAATTACACTTCCTATTCCAAATTCTGTTTTACCTTTTACTTTAAAAATCTCTCCGCCCTTAAAGCGAACTCTGTTTTCAATCTCATCTAAATTAAGGTTAAACTCATTAATATTTTTACCGCCCACAAAGGCATTGCTCTTATAAAAAAACTGCGTATCTCCATGCTCTGCTAGCATAAAAGCATTTATATTTTTATAAGAAATTCCTAATTTATTAGCAATTTCAATCTTAAGCCTTGCACTATCAAGCGTTGTGCCTGTGCCAATTACTTTAAAGGTATCTAAGCCACTTAATTTTTGAGCGTAATAAACAATGCTATCATTTGGATTTGTAGCTATTAAATATATACCATTAAAGCCCTTTAAGGCATTAATAATTTCTTTTAAAGGTTCATAATTAGCCTTAAGTTCAAGCGTTCTATCAGGCTCAATGCAAGTTGTATATGCTAAAACAATAAGATCACATTTTACTAATTCTTCTACCTTGCTAACAGCAAAAATTTTAGAATTTGAATTGGTATTTTCAAGACTATCTTCTAAATCAATCTTACTTGCGTTTGCTAAGCCATCTTTAATATCGTATAAATAAAGCTCGTTTGCTATATTTTGACTACTTAGCATAAAACTTGCAGCCGAACCAACGGCTCCAAGTCCAATAATTCCTATTTTCATTTTAATAAACTCTTAAATAATTCAACACTATCAAGCTGCTCCCAAGGATAACTTGCAACTCCAACTTGCCCATAAGTTGCAACATCAGCATAAGAAAATCCAGCTTTACTAGGCTCATCTAATCTAAATTTTTCTTTAATCCATCTAGGAGTTAATGCGAAATTTCTTTCAACAAATGCACTTAAAATATTATCATCAACACTTGCATTTGTCCCCATACAATCAACATTTACGCTAATTGGTTTTGCAATTCCTATTGCATAGCTAATTTGCACTATACATTTTTTAGCTAAGCCACTTGCAACTATATTTTTTGCTACATATCTAGCTGCATAAAGCCCACTTCTATCAACTTTTGTGTAATCTTTTGAGCTTTGTGCCCCACCACCTATTGGGCTATATCCACCAAAACTATCCACTATTAATTTTCTTCCCGTTAAGCCACTATCGTGAAGGCTTGAGTGATTTACATATCTTCCTGTTGGATTAATATAAATAATGCAATCATCTTTATTAAATAGCTCTTTTGGTAAGCCCGAATTACAAATTAAATTCATAATTTTTGAGCGAACTTCATCAAGACTTAGGCTACTTACGCTTGGAGCTGAAACTACTATTGTATGGATTTTTTTAGGCTTACAATTTTCATAATTTTCCTTGCTCTCATAGTCAATTGTAACTTGAGTTTTAATATCTACTCCAAATTCATGTGGATTATTTAGAGCATATTCATATACTTTATTACAAATCATTCTCGCATAAAAAATCGCAGCAGGCATAAATTCAGGTGCTTCGCTACTTGCAAAGCCAAACATCATACCTTGATCACCCGCTCCCATTTCTCCATCACTTTTATCAACGCCTTGATTAATATCATTACTTTGCTCGTTTAATAACACTTGCACTTTAACATCACTTGGGTGTAAGCATTCAGCCTTGCTAAAATGAGAATTTTCTTTATAACCTATTTTAATTAAAGCGTTTTTAACTACTTCTTCATATTCACTTTCACTAACCTTTAAATTAGATTTAATCTCTCCACCAATTATTACATTCTTTCCAGCGACAAAAACCTCACTAGCAACGCGAGCGTTTTTATCATAATTTATATGCAAATCAACAATGCTATCAGCAATGATATCAGCACATTTATCAGGGTGTCCTGCACTTACTACTTCACTTGTAAATAAATACATTTATTATCCTTTAATAATTAAATTTTGCCTAATTTTAGCCTTTATAGTTAATGTTTTGTAAGAGAGATTTGCTATATTTTTGCCTTTTTAAGGAGATATTATGAGCGTCTTAAGTTCAATGATTAAAAGATATAAAAGTACTAATTTAATTATAAAAATTATGATTGGTATTGTTGTAGGTGTTTTTGTTGGAATTTGTATTCCTAGTTTTACTGATTATACTTCTTTATTAGGAGATTTTTTTATAGGTGCTCTAAAAGCAATTGCTCCGATATTAGTATTTATTTTAGTTCTTAGTGCAATCTCTACTAGAGAATATGGAAATGGAACTAAAAAAATAAAACAAGTAATAATTTTGTATTTAATAGGCACTTTCCTAGCTTCTGTTTGTGGTGTTGTTGCTAGCTTTTTATTTCCTACAAAACTTATATTAGAAATACCAAATAATATTGATTTAACCCCGCCAAGTAGTGTTGCTATGGTATTTAAAGATTTATTATTTAAAATGATAGAAAATCCAGTAAGTGCATTAGCTAATGGAAATTATATTGGAATTTTAACTTGGGCTATAGCTGCTGGAATTGCACTTAAAACTTGCTCAAAAGAAGTAAAAAAAGTATTTATAGATATTAATGAAGGCACTATTAAAATTGTTGCTTTCATAGTTCGTCTAGCTCCTATTGGTATTTTTGGTCTAGTAAGCACAAGTGTTGCTAAAACTGGTGTAGAAACTTTAGCTGATTATGTTTTATTACTATTAGTATTAGTTGGGACTATGCTATTTGTAACATTTGTAATCAATCCATTAATAGTATTTGTAGTTACTAAGAAAAATCCTTATCCATTAGTTTGGGTTTGTATAAAACACTCTGCAATTTATGCGTTTTTTACAAGAAGTTCAGCTGCAAATATTCCTGTAAATATGGCACTATGTTCAAAAATTAATGTTGATAAAGAATTATATGGAGTATCAATTCCACTAGGTGCTACAATTAATATGGCTGGAGCTGCTGTTACTATTTCTGTTTTAGCACTTGCTGCAGTTCATACATTAGGACTTAATATTACTTTTACAAACGCTATACTACTTAGCTTTTTAGCTGCATTTGCTGCTTGTGGAGCTAGTGGGGTTGCTGGTGGCTCACTTTTACTTGTTCCTTTAGCGTGTTCATTATTTGGGATAAATGATGATATTGCTATGCAAGTAGTTGGGGTTGGCTTTATAATTGGAGTTATTCAAGATAGTGTTGAAACAGCTTTAAATAGCTCTACTGATGTGCTATTTTCGGCAATTTGTTCTGATACTAAAATAGATTTAAGTAGGGTATAAAATGGAATGGGATTTAAGCATAATTTATAAAAATAAAGAAGAATTATATAAAATTTTAAAAGATTTAGAAAATCAAGCAAACGATTTTGCTTTAAAATACGAAAATAATTTAAAAAATGAAAAAGAATTTGAAAATATAATTTCAAAATTAGAAAGCATTTATAATGAGTTAAGCCGTGCCGGAGCTTATGCGTATTTACATTTTGCAAAAGATAGTGCAAATGGAGCATTTTTACAAGAAATAAGCACAATTTGCACTAATATTGAAAGTAAATTGGTATTTTTTGAAATTGAGTTTTGCGAATTAGAAAACGCACAAGAAATTGCAAATAATTGTAAAAAATATTCATATATGCTAAATAATTGGCTAAAAGCTAAAAAATATCAATTAAGCAAAAGCAACGAGCAAGTATTTATGAAAATGAATATAAATGGTAAAGAAGCATTTTCAAGATTATTTGATGAATACTTAAGTAATATTACCTTTAAACTTGATTTAAAAAAAATCAGCGAAGAAGAACTATTAAGCAAGCTTTACAGCCCTGATAGAGCTTTAAGAAAAAGAGCAGCCGATGCACTTACAAAAGGACTTAAAAAAAATATAAAAACTCTATGCTTTATTTTTAATATGATTAAGAATAATCACTTAAGTGAATGTGAGCTAAGGGGCTATGAAAATCCTATGCAAGCAAGGAATTTGAGTAATCAAATTGAAGATGAAAGTGTAAAAAGCCTAATAAAAGCAGCCGAAAATAATTATCATTTAGTAGAAAATTATTACAATAAAAAGCGTGAAATTCTAGGTCTTAAAGAATTAAAAGACTATGATAGATACGCTCCACTTTATGATGATATTAGCAATGATTGGGATTTTGAGAAATCTTGTAAAGTTGTAAAAGATACTTTTAATAAATTTAGCCCAAAATTTGCTGAACTTATGCAAAAAGCACTTGATAATAAAGCCCTTGATGTATATCCAGCTAAAAATAAGCGTAGTGGAGCATTTAGCTATGGCATAAATCCTCAACCATTTGTAATGCTAAATCATACAAATAATAGAAGAGATTTATTCACTTTAGCACACGAATTAGGGCATTTAATCCATCAAAGTCTAGCAGGAGAAAATCTAGGGTATTTTAATGCAAATACTCCGTTAACTACAGCTGAAACTGCTAGTGTTTTTGCTGAAATGCTAGTTTATGACGCTATTAAAGATACACTTAGCCCTAAAGATAAAAAAGCACTTTTAGCAAGTAAAATTGAAGATATATTCGCAACATTTTTTAGACAAATTAATTTTACAAATTACGAAATCGCTCTACATAATCACGAAGGCGAATTAAGTGTTGATGAGTTTTGCGACTTATGGCTAGCTGAAGGGCAAAAAATGTTTGGTAGTAGCGTAAAATTACGCAAAAAATACAAATATTGGTTTAGCTATATCCCACATTTTATCCATTCGCCGTTTTACTGCTACGCGTATTCTTACGCACAATTATTAGTTTTAGCATTATTTGGGCTTTATAAGAGTGGAAAATGCGCTAATTTCGTAGAGCTTTATACAGAATTTTTAGCAAGTGGTGGAAGTCGCTCTCCGGCTGAATTGGTAGGACTTTTTGGACTTGATTTAAATAGTGATGAGTTTTGGCAATTAGGAATTAATGAAATTGCTAAAATGGTTAAGGAATTTTGCGAATGAATTATTTAGATAGACTAAATCCTGCTCAAAAACAAGCCGCTACATTTGTAGATGGAAGTTTGTTAATCTTAGCTGGTGCTGGAACTGGCAAAACTCAAACAATGATTAGCAGATTAGTCTATTTAATAAGTGAAGTTGGAATTAGCCCTGAATCAATTTTAAGCCTTACATTTACAAATAAAGCTGCAGCTTCAATGAAAGAAAGAGCTATAAAAATGCTAAATGAAATAGGCTATAGTAATAATTTACCAATTTTAAGCACATTTCATAGCTTTGGAATGGAGTTTTTAAGTGAATATATAGAATTATTAGATGGAAGAAGAAGGAAAAATTATAGACTCATTGATACTGATGATAAAAAGGCTATGATTAAAGAATTTGTTTTAGAAAAAATTAGAAAAACTGATATAAATTTTTTAAGTAAGGATAAAAAAGATAAAGAAATCTTAAAAGATGAAAAAGAGTTTTTAAGAAATAAAACCAACGAAGCTATGGCTTATATAGATAGGGTTAAAAATACCTTAGAATTTGAATTAGAAAATGAAAATCACGAAATATATTTAGATTATGAAAAAGCTTTAGAATACAATAATTTAATAGATTTTGATGATTTAATAATTCTGCCACACGATATTTTAAAAAACAATCCAACAACAGCTACAAAAATTAGCAATCAATATTCATACATAATGGTAGATGAGTATCAAGATACTAATTTAGCTCAATTAAAATTATTAAAATTATTATGTAAAGCCCATCAAAATATCGTTGTAGTTGGAGATGATGATCAAAGTATTTACTCATTTCGCCACGCAAGAATACAAAATATATTAGGATTTTCTGATGATTTTCAAGACGCAAAAATCATTAAATTAGAAGAAAATTATAGAAGCACAAAAACCATATTAAATCACGCAAATAGCTTAATAGCAAACAATAAAACAAGATATGGAAAAGAGCTATTTACAAATAATGAATTTGATATAGATATTACTAAATTAGAAAATTATTATGAAGTAATTTACGAGATTAAAAGTCTTATAGAAAAAGGCGTAAAGCACAATGAAATCTGTGTTTTATATAGAATGAATATGAGTGGAAATTTCATTGAGCCTAGATTAATTAGTGAGAATATACCTTATAAAGTTATTGGTTCTGTTCCGTTTTTCGAAAGAGCGGAAATTAAATTACTCATAAATTATCTAAGACTTTATGTGGATTTTAACGATAACTTGGCCTTTAAAAAAATCATCAATATGCCTAAAAGAAAATTTGGTGAAAAAGCCTTAGAAAAATTAGAGAATTTATCTAAAAAACCATCTTTATTTGAAAGTTTAAAAGATAATTTAGATAGTTTTAAAAATATTGAAATTAAAGAATTTATAGAGCTTTATACTACAACTCAAGATAAATTCGCTTTATTTTTAAATAAATTAGCTTCTCTTGAAGTTCATAATTTATTTGATAATCCAAAATCAAGAGCTGAAAACTGCTCGGTATTTTTTGATATTATCAAAAGAGAATGCGGCTTTAATGCCGATATTGCTAAGCTTACTAATTTTTTAAATAAAATCATCTTACAAGAACAAATAATAAAAGAAAATAATAACGCAATTAATCTTATGACCATTCACGCTAGTAAAGGATTAGAATTTGAATATGTATTTTTAATTGATTGTGATGGTGGCAAAATGCCTTGCACTTTTATGGGTATTTTTGATATTGAAGAAGAGCGAAGATTAGCTTATGTAGCGATGACAAGGGCAAAACATAAATTCTATTTACAATATGATTATACAAATCCAAGTATTTTTGTAAATGAAATTATGTATAAAAATACTAGCAATACTACTATAAATAATTCTACTAATGAATTTAAAGTAGAAAATGCAGTAAATCATAAATTATTTGGTAGTGGAAAAATACTTGCCATTGAAGGCAATTTAATTAGCGTAAATTTTCAAGGAAAAATTAGAAAGCTCAATAAAGACTTTCTAAGTTTAGCTTAAATAATATTAGTATTTAAACTAATATTATTTATAAATCTCTTTAAAATTCTTATAAAAATTAGCAAAAGTTTTATTAGCTATATTTTCTCTAATCTCACTCATTAAATTTAAATAATAATGCAAATTATGAAGACTTGCTAAGCGAAAAAATGTAATCTCTCCAGCTTTAAACAAATGATGAACATAAGCACGGCTGTAATTTCTACAAGTATAACAAGAGCAGTTTTTATCAATTGGCTCATTGTCATCTTTCATAAAACTAGCCTTTATATTTATTTTGCCAAAACTTGTAAATAATGTGCCATTTCTAGCATTTCTAGTAGGCATAACGCAATCAAACATATCAACCCCACGAGCGACATTTTCTACCAAATCAAGCGGAGTTCCAACTCCCATTAAATATCTTGGACGATTTTGCGGCATTTGTGGGGCTAGTTTTTCTACCGTTTCATACATTAATTCATTTGGCTCTCCAACGCTTAACCCACCAATTGCAAGTCCATCAAAATAATATTCATTTTCAGCATCTAAAATACCTTTTAAACACTCACTTCTTAGCGTATGATTAGTCCCACCTTGAACGATAGCAAAGATATTTTGCTCTCTTTTTAATTCATTTGTATAAAGCTTTTTAAACTCGCTTTTATAAAGCTCTTTTGAATATTTTTGAAGCAAGGTAATTTCATCTGTATTTTGAAATTCTTTTTTCATCTCAAGCGAGAGTTTAGCCCAATAAATAGTGCGTTTAAGACTTGCTTTAATCCTTTCTTCACTAGCAGGTAAAGCACATAAATCATCTAAAACCATACAAATATCACTATTTAATAAATACTCCGTTTTTAAAACACTTGCAGGTGTAAAATGATGTAAGCTCCCATCAATGTGGCTTTTAAAAGTAATTCCATCATCACTATGTTTTGTATTTTTACTTAGTGAAAAAGCTTGAAATCCACCACTATCAGTTAGAAAGCTTCCATTAAATTTAGTAAAATTATGTAGCCCGCCGTGTCTAGCTATCAAATCAGCACCTGGTCTTAAATAAGTATGATAAGTATTTGCTAGGATTATTTTTGCTCCTAGACTTTGCATATCAGTTGCATCTAGGGCTTTTACGCAGCCTTGAGTTCCTACTGGCATAAAACAAGGAGTATTAAATTCCCCGTGAGCTGTGCTTACTTTACCAAGCCTAGCATTATTATCTGTTGAATATAAATCAAATTTCATTATAATTTTCCTTTATAAAATGGAGTTGTTATGAAAAAAATATTAGTTTTAGCTAAGGTTTGTGTTGCAAATCACTTCTTAAAAGAACTTGCAAAGTTTAAGGATAGCACAAAAGAATATATAATCGTTTGCCAAGATGATATTAATTTTAAGCATAGTTTTACTCATATTAAAATTGACCCTACAAATGCTGCAAGACTTAAAAATTATGTAAATAATAATCTTGAACTTGTATATTTATTATTTGATAATGATTTAGATACAAGGCTTGCTTATGATGCTATAAGATTTATTGATAAAAGAGTAAGAATTGTAGTGTTATCAAACAATAAAGAATACGAAAATGATAGCTTTTGCACTCTTATTAATCAAGAAGAAATGACTACAAATCATTTGATAGATATTTTGCCAAATATGCCAATGATAGCAAGAGATATTGGGCTTGGAATTGGCGAGATTATGCAAGTATTTGTTCCTGTTGGCTCAATTTATGCAAACAAACATATAAATGCAATTGCGCAAGAATTTTATAAAATCGCATTAATTTATAGAGATAATGAAATAATTTTACCAAAACCCGATACTCAAATTCTAGCAAATGATGAGCTAGTTTTAGTAGGTGATCCAAATATTTTAAATCTAATGTTTTCAAGGATTAAAGGTCAGGTAGGACAATTTCCTAGCCCTTATGGAGATAGTATTTGCGTTGTAATTGATATGAAAATTGATGAAAATATAGATAATTTAATAAATACAGCACTTTTATTACACGCTAAATCTAATAGTTCAAGACTAATTTTTTATGTAGTAAATCCTACAATAAATAAAGACCTAGAAAAATTAAAGAAACTTAAAAGAAAGACAATAATAGTCCATATTAAATATGAAGATATATCGGTAAATAATGTAGTTTTAGAGTTTTGTAATATGTATTCTGGACTATTTATTACAAGTAAAGAAATTTTTAAAAAAAATATAGCAACTTTTTATGATAGTTCTATGCCTGTTTTAAAAATAGGAACAATAGATTTTGCAAAGCTAAATACTATAGCTTGCATAGGTTCAGGCTCTCTTAGAGTGGAGAATTTGACATCTACTTTATTAGATATTTCTTTAATACTTAATTTAAATGCAAAAATGATGTATTTTGATAATGCAAATCCTGTAAGTGATGATTTAATAGAGCATATAAATATGCAATCACAATTTTTTAATAAGAATTTAGAATTAGTAGAATACAAAAGCAAAAACCCATTATTAGAGCTAAAATTTAATCCATACATAATACATTGTTTAGGATTTGAAAAGCATATAATCAAAACGAATACTTTAAAATATTTATCTAATGATTTTTCAAAACTTTACGAAATACTAGATGATAATTATCAATTATTCATACCAATAGTTTAAAACTTCTAGGAATTTAAATCATTTTAAATTCCTAAAAATTAATCACAAATTTTTATTAATTTTTTTCATACATTTTTCTTCAAAAATTTTTATCATAAATTTAATTTTTTTTGTATAATATTTTTTTATTTTTTAAAGGAGAAAAAATGAGTGCAAAATCTTATGTAAATGAAACACTTGAATTAATCAAAACTTATTCATCTAGACAACCTATATTCTTACAATGTGCAACTGAAGTTTTAAAATCAGTTACACCATTACTAGAAAGCAACAAGCAATACGAACAACACGCAGTATTACAAAGACTAGTAATGCCAGAAAGAACAATTATTTTTAGAGTTGTATATATTGATGATAGCGGTAAAGCTCAAACACATTTTGGCTACAGAGTTCAATTTTCTAGTGCTCTTGGACCTTATAAAGGTGGTTTAAGATTTCACCCTACGGTAAATCTTGACATTTTAAAATTCTTAGCATTTGAGCAAATCTTTAAAAACTCTTTAACAGGACTTTATATAGGTGGTGGTAAAGGTGGGGCTAATTTTGACCCTAAAGGCAAAAGCGATGCTGAAATAATGAGATTTTGCCAAGCATTTATGAGCGAACTTAGCAAACACATAGGCTATTCAACCGATGTACCTGCTGGAGATATTGGTGTTGGTGCTAGAGAGCTTGGATATATGTTTGGAGCTTATAAAAAAATTACTTCTAAATTTGATGGAACTTTAACAGGTAAAAAAATTAGCTGGGGTGGTTCATTAGTTAGAAAAGAAGCTACAGGATATGGAACGGTTTATTTCTCAAAAGAATTGCTAAAAGAAAAAGGCGAAGGCTTTGAAGGAAAAACTTGCGTAGTTTCAGGTAGTGGAAATGTGGCTATTTATACTATTGAAAAACTTTATGAATACGGAGCAAAAGTTGTTGCAGTAAGCGATAGCGATGGCTATGTTTATGATAAAGATGGAATTGACTTAGACCTTTTAAAAGAAATTAAAGAAAACTTAAGACTTCGTGTAAGTGATTATGCTAACCGCAAAAAAGGTGCAGTTTTTGTATCTAAAGTAAATTATGAAAAAGGAACAAACGGAATTTGGAGTATTCCTTGTGATTATGCTTTCCCTTGTGCAACACAAAACGAACTTAGCTTAATAGATGCAAAAAACTTATATAAAAATGGCTGTAAATTAATCGCTGAAGGTGCTAATATGCCTTGCACACTTGATGCACAAAAATTTATTTTAGAAAACAAAATATATTATGCACCAGCAAAAGCAGCAAATGCTGGTGGTGTAGCTACAAGTGCGCTTGAAATGCAACAAAATGCAAATATGACTTCTTGGACATTTAACGAAGTTGATGAAAAATTACATAAGATTATGAAAGATATTTACGCTAGAACTGCAAATACTGCTAAAGAATTTGGATTTGAACACAATTTATTAGCAGGAGCAAATATTGCAGGCTTTAAAAAAGTTGCAGATGCTATGATAGACCAAGGCTATATTTAAGCCGAAAAGCCCTATTTTTAGGGCTTTTTTTACAAACTTAATATTAACTTTCTTTTATTATTATTCTTTCTTCAAAATCAAAAAATCAGGTTAAATATGAAAAAAATTATATATGTAAGTGCTATTAGTTCTTTGATTTATGCAAATACAATAAGTGATATTGAATTTAAAGGCTTATATCACTTGTCAAAAGAACAAGCCTTAAAGGCTGTGGATTTAAAAATTAATGATGAAGTTAATATATATAAGATAAATGATGCGGTTAAAAACCTTTTTTCTTATGGATATTTTGATGATATTTATGTTGATGAAAATAATGGAAAGCTAATATTTAATGTTGTAGAAAAACAATTCATTGCAAAAGTAAATATCAAAGGAACTTCAAGTAATGATAAAAAGCAAATAGAATCGTTTTTAAGTATTAAAAAAGGCGAAGCTTATAATGATAGAAAAATAGAAGAAGCAAAAGAAAAAATAATTCTATACTACCAATCTCGTGGATTTTATGATAGCGTAGTTGAAGTTGATACTCAAGAGCTTGAAAATAATGCTGTTGTATTAAATTTCAACATAAATAGAGGCGAAATCATAACAATTAAAAAAGTTAATTTAATAGGTGCTAAAAAATTAGACTATAGTGATTTTGACCCTGTAATAGCAAATAAAGAAAAAGAACTATTAGGTTGGTTTTGGGGATTTAATGATGGTAAATTATACTCAACCGAACTACCAAACGACCCTGCTAGAATTAAAGATGAATATATGAAAAAAGGCTATCTTGATGCTAATGTATCAAATCCTTATTTAGAAGCTAATATGCAAACTTACAAAGCAGAATTAACCTATTATATAAGCGAAGGCAAACGCTATAAAATAGAAGAAATCACAATAGAAAACCCACTAGAAAATGAAGTGAAATTTAACTTAAGTGATTTAAGAAGTAAAAAAGGAAAATATATTAATTCAGAAAAAATTCGTTCTGATATAGAATTAATTAAAACCAAATTCCAAGATAAAGGATATGCTTTAGCAGAGGTTTATCCTGATATTGCTAAAAATGATGCTGATGGAGTTGTAAAAATTTATTTTAGAGTTAATCTAGGCAATAAATACAATATTGGTAAAGTAATAATTAAAGGCAATGATAAATCTTTAGATAAAGTAGTAAGAAGAGAATTATTCTTAACCGAAGGAATGCAATTTAACAAAACAGATTTAAATGATAGCATTATAGCACTTAGAAAAACCGGTTATTTTGAAGAAGTAAATATCACTCCAAAACCAAGCTTTACGGGAGATATTGATTTATTAGTAGATGTAAAAGAAAAATCAACAGGCTCAATTACTGGTGGTGTTGGTTATAGCACATCTGATGGATTCTTAATTAACGCATCTGTTAGCGATAGGAATATCTTAGGTAGCGGAATGTATGGTGGGATTAATTTAGAAAAATCAGATAAAGATGTAACTGGTAAAATCTTTTTAAACAATCCTAGGATATTTGATTCTAAATACTCAACAGGCTTTGATATATATAGCTACAAAAGAGATTGGGATACTTACGAAGAATACAATAATGGTTTAGAACTTAGCATTGGTAGAGAATTAGCTAGATTTTGGGGAATTGGAGCTATTTATAATTACGAGCAAAGTGATTTAAGAAAAGCAACTATTGAAATGATTGCAAGTGGTGAAAAATTAGGCAAATCAAGAAAATCAGCTATAACTCCATATTTATATTTTGATAATACTGATGATTTTTACTTACCAAGAAGTGGTATTTATAGTAGAGCAGCATTTACTTATGCAGGGCTTGGGGGAGACCAAAAATATAAAAAATTTGCCTTTGATTTTAAGTATTATAAAGGTTTAAAAGAAGATTTTGACACCGATTTAATTTTTAGATTTAGAACATCATTTAATAAATTATTTAATTATAAAGATACACCAATTAACTCAAGATTATATCTTGGTGGTTTAAGAAGTGTTAGAGGATATGAAAGTGATAGCATAACTCCAAGGGGTATTGGATATTATGATACAAATACTCATACTAAAGTAGATAAATTAGGAAACGGAGTAATTGCTTATCCTTACGATAAAGGTGGAGCGATTTCACTTAATTCTAGTGTAGAAATCAATTTCCCATTAATTAATAAATTAAAACTTCGTGGTTCAATTTTTTATGATTATGGTATGATAGGCGAAAAAAAATTAAATGAGATTAAAAGACAAAGTGCAGGAATTAGTCTTGATTGGAGCACACCAATGGGACCATTAGTGTTTGTATTCTCAAAACCTATTGATAAAAAATCAGGGGATAAAACAAATACATTTGAATTTAGCATAGGAAGTCAATTTTAGGAGATAAGAATGAGTTTTGCAGATATTTTTAAAATTAGAAGAACACAATCAAAGCCAAATGAAGCACCAAATCACTGGGTAAAATGTGATAATTGTCATGCTTTAATGTATTATAAAGAAGTTGCAAGTTGCTTTAATGTATGCCCTAAGTGTGGCTTACATATGAAAATAAGCCCTAATGAAAGAATAGAAATGCTAGTTGATGAAGGAAGTTTTATTGAATATGATAAAACTTTAAGAGCTAATGACCCATTAAAATTCGTAGATTCAAAAAGCTATAAAAAACGCTTAAACGAAAGCGAAGAAAAAACAGGCAGAACGAGTGCGGTAATTTCAGGAGAATGCAAAATCGGTGGAATTGGCGTTCAATTATGTGTGTTTGACTTTTCTTTTATGGGTGGTTCGCTAGGAAGTGTTGAAGGCGAAAAAATCGTTCGTGCAGTTCAACGCGCTATGCAAAAAAAAGAAGGACTTATAATAATTAGCGCAAGTGGTGGTGCTAGAATGCAAGAGAGCACATATTCACTTATGCAAATGGCTAAAACATCAGCTGCATTAAAATTACTTGCTAGAGAAAGACTTCCTTACATATCAATTCTAACTAACCCTACTTTTGGTGGAGTATCAGCGTCTTTTGCTTGGCTTGGAGATATTGTAATTGCTGAACCTATGGCACAAATTGGCTTTGCTGGTGCTAGAGTTATTAAGCAAACTATAGGAGCTGATTTACCTGAAGGATTTCAAAGTGCTGAGTTTTTATTAGAGCATGGACTTATTGATTCTATTGTTCCAAGAGCTAATCAGCGTGAATTTTTAAGTGATTTTTTACGATATTTTAAATGAATATAAATATTTATTTTATTCAAAAAAAATTAGAAAAATTAAGCGAATTTGAAAATAGATTTATAAAATTAATAAATCAATTTTCAAAACTTAATCTAAATAATGTATTTTCAAAACAAATCGCAAAAGCACAAGATTTGGGCTCAAATGAAGCTAGAATAGAATATGCAAAAGCTTATATGCCTTATAAAAAAACTTTTAGTATAGCTTTAAGTGAAAGGGGCAAGAGCATTGATAGTATTGAGTTTGCTAAGTTATTGCAAGATAAAAATGAGATTAATTTTTTTGTAGGTGGAGCTTTTGGATTTAATGATGAGTTTTTAAATGAATGTGATTATGTATTGAGTTTTTCAAAACTTACATTTTCACACGAAATTGCAAGGATTGTATTGTTAGAACAAATTTATAGGGGTTTTTGTATAAATTCAAATCACCCTTATCATAAGTAAAGGATTGTTATGAAAATTAGAAATTTTTTAATTTATTCTATTTTATATTTAATGTTAATTGGACTTATTATTGTTATATTTTTTAATGATTTATTTAACTCTACAAGAGTAATTAATTTAGGAATTTTCAATTTTCAAAAAACATTTGAATTTGATAGCTTTACTTGGGTTTGTATGCCACTTGTTATATATGTTATATTTGCATTACTTTATTTTTATTTTTCATTTATTTCTTTTCATTTTTCAACAAAAAGACTTATTAAAGATGGTAAAAAATTTGAAATGTTTTTAGAAGATTTAGTTTTAGATAAAAAGAATATTTACAAGTTTAAAACAAAAGAAATTCAAGACGCTAGTGAATTAGTAAAATCACTTTATTACAATCAAGCAGGAACAAGTGCTGATAAATTAAATAATGCAATAGCTATAAAAGCAATGGTTGAAAATGGAGAAATCTGTGATTTAAAACCATTTAAACTATCTAAAGACAATACAATTTATTTAAAAAACGAAGCAAATAAAGCTAAAAATGATTTAAATTACGCTTATAACTTACTAAAAAATCAAGAAGAAATTCAAGATGAAATCAGCCTAAGTGCTTACAATAATCTAATTTTAAACGGCATTTATGCAAATATTAAAACACTAAAAATTCAAAAAAGCAAAGAAGATATTAAAATCCTTTTAAATAGATTTGCTAATGATGATTTAAGTCTTAGCAATGCTGAATTAGAAGTTTTAATTTTTAATGATAATTTTGAAGAAGGCGAATATTTAGATTTTGCAAAAGAATTATTTGCAAAAATTGAGCCAAATAGCCTAAAAGCAATCTTTTTAAAACTAAAAAATGAAAAAGATAACGCATTTAGAGCGTATTTATATATACTTGCAAAACTTGCATTATTTGATGAATTAATAGAAGAAATTTATGGTAGCGAAGCTGATTTAGAAGATTTTAAATTAATTGTATTTTTAAAAGAACAAGGTAAAACTTACGATGTTGATAAACTTATTTGCTAATTCTAAGCCCTTATTTCTAGCACCAATGGCAGGTCTTAGCGATCTTGCCTTTAGAAGACTTGTTAAAAGATTTGATTGTGATGTAACAATTAGCGAAATGATTAGTTCAAACGCTCTTGTTTATGAGAGTGAAAAATCTTTAACTATGTTAGAAAAAGATAAAAGCGAAAGACCTTTCATAGCTCAAATCGCAGGCTCAAATAAAGAAATTATAAAAAAAGCAGTTGAGATTATAAATAAAGAAGAAAACATTCACGGGATTGATTTTAATTGTGGCTGTCCTGTAAATAAAGTTATTAAGCAAAATGCAGGTTCAGCACTACTTAAAGACTTAGATAATCTAAAATCACTCCTAGATATTATAAAAACCAATAATAAAGTAGGCACAACAAGTGTTAAAATAAGACTTGGTTTTAATGAGTGCGAAATAGAAAAAATAATAAATGCTTTAAACGAATTAGAACTAGATTTTATAAGTATTCACGGAAGAACTAGAGCAGGAATGTATAGTGCTAAGGTAGATTATAACGCTATAAAACTAGCAAAATCTTTAGCAAAAACCAAAATAATTGCAAACGGCGATATATCTTATGAAAATCATCAAATGGTATTAGAACAAACCAATGCTGATGGGCTTATGATAGGAAGAAATGCTGTTGGAAATCCTTGGATTTTTTCTCAAATTAAGGGTAAATTTAATGAAATTAATAAAAGCGAAATCATACTTACACATTTTGAATTTATGTGTGATTTATACAAAGATTATGCTTGTTCGTTGTTTAGAAAACACTTGCACGAATATTCAAAAGGCTTAGCAAATGCGAGTGAATTTAGAAATGAAGTAAATAAAATTAATGAGCCTAAAATTATGCTAAATACGATAAAAGAGTTTTTTGATGCTACAAATTATTAAAAACCTTGATTTAGTTGAATATTTAGATGAATTATTTGCTTTATTTGCTAGAAATAAACCTTTATTTATTGAAGGGGATACTAATTTACACCTAGCAAGAATTAATGAATTATGCGAATATGAATTAAAAGAATTAAAAAGCGTAAAAGATTTAAGCAAAGCATTAAATCATCTTAGTAAAAAAGGCATTTTACACCTTGATGAGATAGAAGAATTTGTAAAGATTTTAAATTATTTTAAATACTTATTTCAAATTCCGTTTTCAAATTCTTTTAAAAAATACCTTGAAAAAATCATAATTCCTAATGAAATTGAAAATATATTAAAATATTTTAAAGACGATGTATTTGATGAAGAAAAAGACGAGCTTTTACAAAGTATAAAAATCAAAATCAAAGAATTAAACCAAAGCATAAATCAAAATCTAAGAAGCCTGTTAAACTCAAAATCACTTGAAAGCTATTTAATAGATACTCAAATACATTTTATATCAAATACTGAATGCTTATTGGTTAGGGGCGGATTTGCTAAAGTGCTTGATGCTAGTATTGTTGCAAGAAGTAGTGGTGGTGGATTTTATGTAGAACCTAGCAGTATTTTAAACTACAAACAAGGCATAAAAAGATTAGAAAATGAAGCCGATGCTAAAAGATTTGAATACGCAAAACAATTTAGTGAAATTTTATCTAAGCATTTATTGTTTTTAAAGTTTATAAATAAAGAATTTGATTTAATAGATAGCTATATTGCAAGGGTTAATTTTGCTAAAAAGAAGGATTTAAACTTCATAACCCCAAGTAATGATGATAAAATTATCTTAAGTGAGTTTTGCCACCCCGCTTTAAATAATCCAAAACCTGTTAGCGTAGAGTTTAAAGAGCAAGTTTTATTAATAACAGGTGTAAATGCGGGTGGAAAATCAATGCTACTTAAAAGCATTTTAGCTGCTAGTTTTATGACAAAATATCTAGTTCCTATGAGAATTAATGCAAACAAATCTCACATAAGTACTTTCAAAGAATATATAAGCATTATTGAAGACCCGCAAATGGCTAAAAATGATATTTCTACTTTTGCAGGAAGAATGTTAGCATTTGCTAAAATGAATGGTAAGAAAAATTTCTTATTAGGGGTTGATGAGATTGAGCTAGGAACTGATTTTGAAGAAGCGAGTTCATTATTTTTTACCCTAATTTGTGAGCTGAAAAAACACGGAAAACTAATAATTACCACCCATCACAAACGCTTAGCAATGTTACTTGCTAAAGAAGATAAAGTAGAATTATTAGCAGCTTTATATGATATTAAAAATGAGCGTCCTAAATATGAGTTTTTAGCGGGAATTGTAGGCAAATCATACGCATACGAGACGGCTTTAAGATATGGAATAAGTGCTAGTTTGGTTGAACTTGCTAGAAAAAGCTCTAGCGAAGCTGAGCAAAATATAAATGAAATGCTAAATAAAAACCTAGAACTTGATGCAAAACTTAAAATGCTAATTGCAAACAACGAAAAAAAAGAAAATAAATTAAACAATCTCCTAGAAAGCCTAAAAGATAAAGAAAATAAATTAATTGAAGAATACAAAAAACGCAAAAATGAACTAGAAAATGAATATTTTAAAGCAATAAATGCGGCTAAAAAAACTCTTGATTTTTCTGATTTAAAAGATAAACAAAGACAAATTAATGCAGCAAATATATTAAAGCAGCAAATAAAACCAGAAAGCGTTAAAAGAGAAGAATTTAAAATAGGAGATTTTGTAAAATACGAAAAAATTAAAGGCAAAATCATAGCTTTAAATAAAAATATAGCAACCGTGCAAACTGATATGCTACAATTAAAACTTGATATTTCAATGTTAAAAAGAAGTGGCGAAACTCCTAAATCAAATTCTAGCAAAGTAACTTATGAAAAAAGTGTAAGTAATGCTAGCACTAAATTAGATTTGCATGGATTAAGAAGCGAAGAAGCTATTGAATTATTAGATAAATTTATTTCAGACGCACTAATAATTGGATTTGATGAGATTATCGTATATCACGGCATTGGAACAGGTCGCTTAGCTTATGCTGTGAAAGAATATTTAAAAACTAATAGGAGTATAAAAAGCTTTTGTGATGCACCTGCAAACGCTGGTGGATTTGGGGCTAAAATTATAAGATTGTAGGTTGAAAAATGGAAAACAAGGATTTTAAAAAAATAAAAAATATTTTATATTTATTAATTGGTGTTTTTGTTCTACTTAATTTTTATCTTTTTATGGATTCTAGAAATTATGTTAGATTATTTACAGAAAGCTATTTTCATTCATTAATAAATAAAGAAGAATTACAATCTTCTAAAATGTTAAGCGAATTTATCGTTCAAGACAATAAAATTATCTTAAAAAATGATAATAGCCCAAAATTAAGTGAATTAGAGATTAAAGAACTAGCAAAAAATGATAATTTTTACGAAGCTATCAAAGTAGATAAAAATCAATTTAATATAAGATATTACGAATTAATTAATGGAATTTATTATGGGTTTAATAACCAATTTTATCTTACAAATTCTAGATTTTATCAATTTTACATACCTGTGCTTTTAAATATTTGTTTTTTCATTTTAATCTATATTCTATATAAACAAAAAAATCATATCTCAGCACAATATCAAAGAAGTATTAGCACATACACTAAAAGAATAGAAAAACTTGAAATTGAAGCAAGTATAGACCCGCTAACTCAACTAAAAAATAAAAGAAGTTTAGAAAAATCAATCGTTCTTATGAAAAATCCAAAATTATTATTAGTTGATATTGATGAGTTTAAAAAAATTAATGATTATTTTGACGCTAATACGGCTGATGATTTATTAAAACATATTGCCTTAATTATGAGCGATTTTGCTGATGAAAACCACTTAGAAGTCTATAAGCTTGATGGGGATTTGTTTGCACTTTTAGAAGATAGTATTGAAGATGAGCAACGATATGAAGAATTAGTAACAGAGCTTATGCAAGAGCTTAAAAATAAAGATTTAACAATAGAGTATAATCACCAAATAGCTAGCATAGTTTTAACGCTTACAATGGGACTTTGTTTAGAAAATGAAAACACCCTTAAAAAAGCATTTATTGCACTAAAAAGAGCAAAAAGAGATAATAAGAATTTCGTTTGTTATTCTAAATTTATAGATGAAGAAAAAGAATATTTCCATCAACTAAGCACAGCAAAATCAATTCAAAGCGCAATAGCAAAAGACGAAATCTTACCTTTTTTCCAACCTATTTTTGATAAAGATAAAAACATTACTAAATTTGAATCTTTAGTAAGAATTGTCAAAAAAACTCCTGAAGGAACTGATGTAATAACTCCAGGTGCTTTTTTAGCAGTTTCAATTAAAATGAAACAATACGAAATTATTGAAAATTTTGTGATAGAAAAAGTTGTTCAAACTCTAGTTGAAAATCAAGATATTGTTTTATGTGTAAATCTTGGCGGAAGAGATATGATTGATAGTGCTAAAAATAATAAATTCATAAATCTTTTAAGAAGAACAGGGGTTGCTAATCGCTTAATTATTGAAGTATTAGAAGATGAAAATATTTCACAAAATGAAAAAATAAAAGACTTCTTAAAAAGAGTGAAAGAATTAGGTTGTAAAATCGCATTAGATGATTTTGGTAGTGGATTTAGTAATTTTTCGTATTTATTAGAATTAATGCCTGATTATATTAAAATAGATGGAAGTATTATAGAAAAAATTACAAAAGATGAAAAAAGCGAAAAAATAGTCAAAACTATAGTTTTATTCTCAAAATCTCTAGGCATTAAAACCGTTGCAGAATTTGTAAGCACAGAAGAGATATTTAAAAAATGTATCGAAGTTGGTGTAGATGAGTTTCAAGGATTTTATTTAGGAAAACCAAGTCCAACTTTTACACAAGAAGAAATTGATTTAGACTTTTATCATTTAAAGGAAAAAAATGCTTAAAAAATTATTTATAGACCTTTTAAAAGAAGCTAGTGTTACTCCTGATGCTAAGAATTGTTATAAAATTACAAGTGAGTTTTTATCTAATTTTGATAATGAAATCCTAGCTATAAATAATACTACAAATCAAATCTTAAGCAAAGAATTTAACAAAGTTGGTTTGCATATTTGTTTTTGCGGACATATTGATGTAGTTCCTAGTGGAAATGGTTGGGAAAGTGAACCATTTTTACCAACTATAAAAGATGATTTAATAATAGCGCGTGGCACTCAAGATATGAAAAGTGGCGTTGCAGCATTTTTGTATGCAATTAAAGAATTTAGCAAAAACAATATTAAAAATATAAGAAAAATCAGCATTGTTTTAACAAGCGATGAAGAAGGCGATGGTAAAGATGGAGTTATCAAGGTTTTAGAAGAATTAGACAAAAGAAATGATTTGCCTAATATGTGCATAGTTGCCGAGCCAACTTGCGAAAAAAACTTCGGTGATAGCATAAAAGTTGGTCGTAGGGGCAGCATTCACGCAAACATAAAAATATTAGGAACTCAAGGTCATGCAGCCTATCCATCAAAATGTAAAAATCCCGTTCATTTAGGGGCTTCGTTTTTAGCTAAAATTTCAGGATTTGATTTAGATAATGGCAATGAGTTTTTTGAACCAAGTAAAATAGTAATTACTAATTTAAGTGCAGGAATTGGTGCATCAAATGTAACTCCTAGTGAGTTTAAAATTATGCTAAATGTTAGAAATTCTCCACTTACAAGCAAGCAAGATTTAGAAGATTTTTTAAGAGAAAATTTAAAGAATTTAGATTATGAATTAGAAATCAAACAAAGTTCAGAGCCATTTTATACAGACGCTAATTCAATACTTGTAAAAACTCTTAAAAAAGCCTTAGAAAATCAAGGTATTTTCAATACTAGCTTAAACGCAAAAGGCGGCACTAGTGATGCAAGATTATTCGCAAAATACGGCGTTTTAGTCTGTGAATTAGGCGTAGTAAATGATAAAATCCATGCAGCAAATGAAAGCGTGCCTTTTAGTGAAGTTGTAGCTTTAAGTAATACATTTTTAGAGTTTTTAAACTTAATGGAGGCAAATAATGTTAATTAATAGTGAAATTGAACTTATTAAAAAAGAATTAAATGATGATTTAGGTAGGGGAGATTTATTCTCACAACTTGAAAATAATGAAATAATAAAAGCGAATCTTAAGGCTAAAAGTGATGGGGTTTTTGCTGGAGAGCCTTATTTTAAAGAGATTTGTAAAATGCAAAATATTGAATATGAATTATTTATAAAGGATGGACAGAGCTTTAAAAAAGGCGATATTTTAGCAAAATTTAAAACATTAAAAACTACTTTATTAATGAGTGAGCGAACCATACTTAATTTTATTCAACACGCATCAGGGATTGCTACAAAAGTTGCTTCAATGAAAGCTTTAATAAAAGATTATGATGTAGCTTTGCTTGATACTAGAAAGACAAGACCTGGATTAAGAGTGTTTGAAAAATACGCAATTCGTTGTGGTGGTGGGCAAAATCATCGTTTAGGTTTAGATGATTGTATTATGCTAAAAGATACTCATTTGCTTGGAGTAAAGGATTTAAAATCTTTTATAAAAGAGCTAAAAAGTAAAATCCCATATTACACTCCAATTGAAATTGAGTGCGATACTATTGAGCAAGTAAAGACTGCTTTAGAAGCTAATGTAAATGCAATTTTACTTGATAATATGAGCCCTAGTGAGTGTGCTAATATAGTAAAATTAAGAGATAGTTTGGGCATTAAAGTTATCTTAGAAGCTAGTGGGGATATTAACGAAAGCACCATAGTTGAATATGCTAAAAGCGGAGTTGATGTAGTAAGTTCAGGCTCAAATATTTATAAGGCTACTTGGGTTGATTTTTCTATAAGACTTGGTGAGTAATTATGGCTGATGATGCAGAAAAGACAGAAGAACCCACAGATAAAAAGATAGAAGACGCCAGAAAAGAAGGAAATGTCGCTAAAAGTCAAGACGTAGCAGCACTTATAACTCTTTGCGTTGGTTTTGGCTTTGCTTTATTTTGGGTTTATTTTTTGCACGAAAGAATTACGGCTTTATACATTTATTATCAGAGTTTAATAGGTAGCGAAATTGATAATAAATTGCTTTACAAAATAGGTATCAAAACTCTACTTGAACTTGCTTTAATGATCTTACCACTTGCTATTGCAATTGCTATTGCTGGAATTATTGCAAATGTTATGCAAATAGGCTTTAATTTCACACTCAAACCCATAATGCCTAATTTTGGCAAAATCAATCCAATCAAGGGCATTAAAAATATAATTTCAATGAAAAAGCTAATAGAATTAGTGAAAATCATTCTAAAAGTTAGCGTTATTTTTGGTATTGTTGGATATTTTATATATAGCTTTTTGCCAGGACTTAGCCATTTAGCAATTTTGCCACTCATTAAGCAAATGGAGTGGTTAAGAGATAAAATCATAATCCTTTTTGCAGCTGTTATATGCTCATTTTTAGTATTTGGAATACTTGATATTTTTATAGTTCGTTTTCAGTATTTTAAAGGACTTAGAATGAGTAAACAAGAGATTAAAGATGAATACAAGCAAATGGAAGGAGACCCACAAGTAAAGGCAAAAATCAGACAAATTCAAATGCAAGCAGCAAGAAATCGTATGATGCAAGATGTCCCTAATGCTGATGTGGTAATTACCAACCCAACTCATTATTCAATCGCAATTGCTTATGATAGGACAAAGCATAAAGCCCCTGTGGTATTAGCAAAAGGAGTTGATAATATCGCCTTTAAAATCCGTGAAATAGCACAAAAACACGATATTCCAATATATGAGCAAAGAGAATTAGCAAGATCACTTTATAAGATTTGTGAAGTAGGAGATGAAATCCCTGTAGAATTATATAAAGCAACGGCTGAAGTCTTAGGCGTAATTGCTAGAATGAGTAGAAGATAATTTAAATTCTTTTTAAACACAATACAAAATATAAGCACCAAAAATCTTTATAAAATCAAAAAAACAATATCGCCAAATATAATTTTGAAAAATACTTTTAAATAGTTTTAATAGCTATTTAATAGTCATTTCAACGCTCCAATAAAAATTATCTACTCCAATAGCTTCAACAATACCGCTTCTTTTCATAATTTCTTTAATATCAGGAGAAACTCCTGCAATAAATACGGGAATTTTTCGCTTTTTAATAGCTTCTATTACTTCAAGAAAGGCACTTGCTCCTGAAATATCCATATAAGTTGTCCCACGCATAGAAAATATAATCGCTGTTTTATAATTTATTCTGCTAGTTAATTCTAAAATTTTATCCGTATTAGAAAATATAATAGCTCCCATTATATAAATTACTTCAGCTTGTTTTATATGTTGTGGTAAAGGAGAATTTAAATCAGTAAATTTCTCACTATCAAAATAATCAAATTTAATTTTTAAGTTTGAAATCTGAACCATTAAAAGCATTAAAGATAAAATCACGCCTATTAAAATTGCAATTGTTAAATCAAAAATAATAGTTGCTAACATAGTTGCAAAAAACTGAACTAAAGCACCTTTAAATCTATTTTTAAAAAAATATTTAATAGTATGCCACTCATTCATTCTAAATGCAGTTACAAATAAAATTCCAGCTAACGCACTAAGTGGAATTAAACTCATAATCGGTGCTAAAACAAGCATAGATACCAATAAAATTATAGAATGAAATATACCAGTAAGCCTAGTAACAGCACCAGACTTAATAGCCACGCTAGTTCTAGCAATAGCAGCTGTCGCAGGAACTCCACCGCAAAAAGGAACTAAAATATTGCCTAAGCCTTGAGCTATTAATTCTCTATCGCATTTAAGTCTAACACCAACCATTCTACCACCACTTGCACCACATAACAAGCTCTCTATCATACCCAATAAAGCAATACTTATTGCAGGAGTTATCAACTCTTTTAAGTGCAAAATATCAAAATCACTAAAAGCAAACCTATCATCTAAGATTATGTTAGTAGGAATTACCCCTATTCTTTGAATATCTAATGAAAAAATTATACTTATTAATGTAGCGACTATCAATGCAATTAATGAAGCAGGAGCATATTTTTGATATTTTTTAGGATAAGCTAACATAAAAACTACTACGAAAATACATATAAAAACTGAAATATAATTAATATCTAAATCCATTTTAAAATAATTTATTGTTTTTTCTAAAGTTGTAATTCCACTAGCTTTAACACCTAATAAATTATCAATTTGACCTAAAGCAATAATAACAGCAATTCCTGAAGTAAAACCTGTAATTACAGGCATAGGAATAAATGCAATCACTCTACCAAAATGAAATAATCCTGCAAAAATTAATAATAATCCAGCCATCAAAGTAGCCACAAAAACACCTGTTAGTCCATATTGAGTAGTTATGGCAATTAAAATAGCAGCCATTGCACCGGTTGGACCTGATATTTGATAATAAGCTCCACCAAATAACGATATTACAAACCCAGCTAAAATAGCAGTAATAAGTCCTGAAGCTGCACTTGCCCCACTACTAACACCAAATGCAAGCGCTAAAGGCAGAGCAACAGCAGCAACCGTAGCACCAGCCATTAAATCTTGTAATAATTTCATCTTGTTATATTCGGTAAATTCTAGTCTTAAATCTTGAAAATAGCTTTTCATCAAAACATTCCTTAGGTATATTTTGTTAATCATATCAATGATTGTTTTAAAACTAGCTTTTAATACAAAATCGCAATTTCTAATTATTCTATTAATACTATGTATAAATACTA